>CAMYMY010000042.1 GCA_947259625.1 uncultured Kiloniellales bacterium
TACGGTCCAGCGGAATGTCGCCGATCAATTCATTTCCTCGCTGATTACCAGTTTGTTGGCGATGCGCACGGCTATGTTCGAACCGCTGCGGCCCATCTGTCCGTCGAACATGACGACCTCGCCGCAACGCAGCTTGATCTTGGAGGAGGGATCGCAGTTGAGTTCGAGACGCGTGCCCTCGGTCCAGGAAAGCACGTCGCTGAGGCGCAGCTCGACCTCCTCCAGCACGGCCTGGATCGCCACATCGGTCTGCCAGAGCTCGGCCGTCAGATGGCCCTCCCAAATCGAATCGCGTCCGAACTTCTCGCCGATGAACATCTGCAGCAGGAGCTCGCGCACCGGTTCCAAGGTGGCATAGGGCAACGTCAATTCGATCCGTCCGCCGCGGTCTTCCATATCGACGCGCAGCTTGGCCACGATCGTGGCGTTCGCCGGCCGCGCGATGGTCGCGAAACGGGGATTGGACTCCAGCCGCTCGAAGCGGAAGCTGACCGGCGACAGGGGGTCGAAGGCAGCCGAGAGGTCGCCGAGAACGACGTGCACCATGCGCTCCACGAGGTTGCGCTCGATCGTCGTGTAGGGCCGGCCCTCGATCCGCATGGCCGCCGTGCCGCGGCGACCGCCCAGGAGCACGTCGACGATCGAATAGATCAGCGAGCTGTCGACCGTCATCAGGCCGAAGTTGTCCCACTCCTCGGCCTTGAACACGGTCAGCATGGCCGGCAGGGGAATCGAATTGAGGTAGTCGCCGAAGCGCCAGGAGGTGATCGACTCCAGGCTGACCTCCACGTTATCCGAGGTGAAGTTGCGCAGGGAGGTCGACATCATGCGCACGAGCCGATCGAACACGACCTCGAGCATCGGCAGGCGCTCGTAGGACACCAGCGCCGAATTGACGATCGCCTTGATGCCCGACTGCTCGCCGTCCCCGCCATTGTCCCCGTCGACGCCCATCAGGCTGTCGATCTCGGACTGGTCGAGGACGCGCGTGGACGACCCGCCCATCAGGCCGACGTCCTGCTCCCCCTGCCCGTCCCCCGCTTCTCCGTCTTCAGCGGCCACGGCCTCCCATTCCGCCATAAGGGCAGCCTGGTCCTCCTCTCCGCCCTCGGCTGGAGTCGCTCCGTCTTCCGTCAGATCCGCCATTTGGTCCAGCGCCGTCCTAACCGGTCATTGAATCAACATTTCCTTGAAGAGCACGTCCTTGACAACGGCCGGGTCCTCGATCCGCAGCTCGCGCAGATAGACCTGGAAATTATCCACTATGCGCGGGAGCACCTGATCGACATATTCCAAGGTGCCGGCGTCCTCGAGCTCGAGGCTGACGGAGATCTTGAGATAGGAGGCCTTGCGCCCCCCGCCGTTGAGGTTCACCAGCATTTCCGGCAGGTCATAGAACACGGCAGGCGCCGCCTTGCCTTGAGCCGCCCCTTCCTCCTGCTCTTTGGCCTTGCCGAGCAAAGGGTCGAGGGCGCCGGCGACATAGGCGCCAGTGGCTCCGCCCAGAATCAGAACGAGCGGCAGGACGATGAACAGCACGAGCTTCTTGCCGCTCAGGCCGCCCTCGCGCGGCTTGGCCTCGACCTCGACGCCTTCGCCAAGGTCCTCCGTTATCGCCTCGTCCGTCATGTGCGAATACCCTTTTTATATTAGTCTATTAGTTCTGACCAAACTTAGGCCGGGATGGTTAAGAACTGGTTGATTCCCACAGGCGGGAGCGCACCGGGCCGGCGGCAAGAACTGCCGGGCAAGCCCTGCCGGCAGGACCCCGCGAGCCGCTCCGAGGCCTTGCACCCGCGTCGGAAGCGAACTGGCACGCGACGTGCAGGACCAGTGCCGCCGTGGTGTTCGCGGCGACGCGTGGACCACAATCGAACGGACGACGCCTTGGAAAATCCCGGTTACATAGCCTTGTCGCGCCAGATGGTGCTCAAGCGCCAGATGGACGTACTCGCCAACAACCTGGCGAACGTCACCACGCCGGGGTTCAAGGGCGAGAGCATGCTTTTCGTGGAGCACCTTAAACGCACGGACCACAGCGAGAGAATCCGCTTCGTCCAGGACATCGCCACGGTCCGCGATCTGAAACCCGGCCCCATGACCCATACGGGGAGTCCCTTCGATCTGGCGATCCGCGGCGAGGGCTATTTCGCGGTCGAGACGCCCGAGGGCGAACGCTACACGCGGGCCGGGGGCTTTGCCCTGGATCCCGACGGTCAGATCGTCACGACCCAGGGCCTCGCCGTGCTGAGTGACGGCGGTTCCCCGATCGCCGTTCCCCCGGACAGCGCCGCCGTCACCGTGGCCCGCGACGGCACCGTGTCGAGCGACCAGGGAGAGATCGGCCGCATCCGCCTGGTCCGCTTCGAGAACCCTCAGGCACTCGACAGGCTGGCCCACGGGCTCTACGACGCCGCCGGCCAGGAACCGCTGCCGGTCGAGATCCCGGACATCCAACAGGGCAAGGTCGAGGGCTCCAACGTCGCCGGCGTGGTGGAGATGACCAAGCTCGTCACCACGGTGCGCAGCTACCAGGCCGCGGCCAACCTGGCCGAACAGGAACACCAGCGCCAGCGCCGGGCCATCCAGGCCCTGGCGAGCGTCAGAACCTAAGCCAAGAGGGAGACAAGCGATGCTTTCACTCGACATCGCCGCGACGGGAATGTTGGCCCAACAGCTGAACGTCGAGGTCATCTCCAACAACATCGCCAACATGAACACGACCGGCTACAAGCGCCAACGCGCGGAATTCCAGGACCTGCTCTATCAGGACCTGCTGCGCGTCGGCTCCGCCTCGTCGGATGCCGGCACGGTCGTGCCCGCCGGAATCCAGGTCGGCCTCGGCGTACAGCCGGCAGCGGTCTACCGCATCAGCGAGCAGGGCAGCATGCAGATCACGGAAAACCCCTTCGACCTGGCGATCAACGGCAAGGGGTATTTCATGGTCGAGTTGCCCAGCGGCAGCACCGCCTATACCCGAGCCGGCGCGTTCCAGCTCTCGGCCGACGGCGACCTGGTCACGCCCGACGGTTTCGTGATCCAGCCGGGAATCACGATCCCCACAGACGCCGTCTCGGTGACCATCAACGCGAGCGGCCAAGTGTGGGTGACCATCGACGGCCAGGTCAATCCGCAACAGGTCGGCCAGATCGAACTGGCCACCTTCGCCAACCAGGCGGGCCTCGAAGCGATCGGCGACAACCTCCTGCTGGAGACCGTGGCCTCGGGCACCGCCACGGTGGGGACGCCCGCCTCGGCGGGCTTCGGGTCCGTGGAGCAGGGGCTCCTCGAGGCGTCCAACGTGAACGTCGTGGCCGAGATCACCAACCTGATCACCGCGCAGCGCGCCTACGAGATGAACTCCAAGGTCATCCAGGCATCCGACGAAATGATGTCGAGCGTGACCCAGCTCCGCTAACCCCTTCGAGGAACCGCCATGAGAAATCCCATCCCGACGCTCGCCCTGGTCCTGATCCTCGCCGCCCCGGCGGCCGCGGGCCAAGGGGGCGCCGGCCAATTGGGGGCCGCGGGGCCGGTTCGGCTCAAGACCTCGGTGGTCGTCGAGGACGCCGTCCTGCGTCTGGGCGATCTGTTCGACGGACTGGGCGCGCTGGGCGAAACCGCGATCGCCCGCGCCCCCGCCCCGGGCAAACGGGTGGAGCTGGACGCCCGCTGGCTCGCCGCGCTGGCCGATGGATATGGAGTCGCCTGGAAGCCCACCTCGCCGCTGGACGCGTCGGTGGTGGCGCGGGCCAGCCAGACCATCGGCGGCGCGGAGATCGAAGCCGTATTGCGCGAGGCGCTGGCGGCCCGTGCGGTCACCGGCGACGTCGCCATCGTGCTCGACAATCCGGGATTGCGCCTGCATCTGCCGATCGACGCCGAGCCCAGCGTGGGGTCCTCGGGGCTCTCCTACGACCCGGCCAGCGGCCGCTTCGCAGCGCGCGTGGTCGCACCGGCCGGCGCCGCGCCCCTCGCAGCCGCCACGGTGACGGGCCGGGCCGTGCACATGACCGAAGTGCCGGTGCTGCGTCGCCGCAGCGTGCCGGGCGAAGTCATCGCGCAGGGCGACGTCGACTGGCTGAGTGTCGACGTCAGGCGGTTGCCCGGCAATGTTGTGGTGGACCCGTCCAACCTGATCGGCAAGAGCCCGCGCCGTGCGATCCGGCCGGGGCAACCGGTGCGCGCCACCGACCTGCGCGAGCCGCTGCTGGTTTCCAAGAACAGCCTGGTCGTCCTGCGCCTGGAGACGGACCGCATGGTGCTCACAGCCCAGGGCCGGGCCCTCGAGAACGGCGCCAGCGGCCAGGTCATCCGCGTCATGAACACCAAGTCCAACGTCATCATCAACGGCGTGGTGGCCGAAAACGGCGCCGTCAGGGTGCTCCGGACCGCCACCGCGGCCGGCAACTGATATATATAAGGGAGGCTTCCTTGGCTCCGCAGATCCCCTCTCCCGGCGCGCGCTGCGCCCGGATCGCCGGCGTCGCGCTGATCGCCCTGGCGCTCGGCGCCTGCAACATCCTGCCCCGTTTGGCGCAGATCGGCCGGGCGCCGGACCTGAGCAGGATCGAGAACCCGGCGGGGCTGGCCGGCAAACAGCCTGTCCAGATGCCGATGCCGCCAACGGTCGAGGTTGCCCGCCAACCCAATTCGCTGTGGCGGCCCGGCTCGCAACAGTTCCTCAGGGACCAGCGGGCGGCCAAGGAGGGCGACATCGTCACGGTCAACATCGAGATCCAGGACAAGGCCCAGATCTCGAACACCACGACCCGCAGCCGGATCGCCGCCGAGGACTCCTCGATGAGCGCAATGCTCGGTTACCAATCGAGCCTCCATCAGATCCTGCCGGAAGCGATCGACCCGACCAACCTGATCGACCTGGACAGCTCCGGCAGCACCGAGGGCGCCGGCCAGGTCAACCGGGACGAAACCATCGAGCTGCGCGTCGCCGCGCTGGTCACCCAGGTGCTGCCCAACGGCAACCTGGTGATCGCCGGACACCAGGAGGTGCGCGTCAACTTCGAGCTTCGCGACCTGAAGGTCGCCGGCATCATCCGGCCCGAGGACATCACCTCGGCCAACACCATCGAATTCGACCAGATCGCCGAAGCCCGCATCGCCTACGGTGGCCGCGGTCAGATCACAGACGTCCAGCAGCCGCGCTACGGCCAGCAGGTCTTCGATATCCTTTGGCCATTCTAGGAGCCGGGGCCGGTCAGTCGTCCCGGTGGGTGCGCTCCATGCGCTCGTGGTGCTCCTGGGCCTCGAGCGACAACGTGGCGATCGGCCGCGCTTCCAGCCGGCGCAGGCTGATCGGCTCGGCGGTCTCCTCGCAATAGCCGTAGGTGCCGTTGTCTATGCGGCGCAAGGCCTCTTCGATCTTGGCGATCAACTTGCGCTCGCGGTCGCGGGTGCGCAACTCCAGCGAGCGGTCGGTTTCCAGCGAGGCCCGGTCCGCGAGATCCGGCTCGGCCAGGCCACCTTGCTGTAGGTGTTGAAGCGTTTCGGTCGAATCCTGCAACAGCTCCTGCTTCCATTCCAACAGCTTCGCCCGGAAGTATTCCCGCATCCTCGGATTCATGAAGGCCTCGCCCTCCGAGGGGCGGTAACCGTTGGTTATGATAGTCACCTTCGCCATGCCTCGACCCTGCCTGAAACCTCCAGATTGCCGCGGAGTATATGAATTTCCGACGGCCCTTCAAGTGCTAGAATGCACGCCAAGATTGGCGTCATAGCATTGAAATCAGGTAAAAATCCGCCAGGCCGAACAGGACGCCGAATCTCAGCGCTCCAATTTGGCCAGTTCGACCGCCGCGCGAAGCTCGATCTCGTCGATCACGGCGGCAAGGCGCGGGTCGTCGACCTGCTCGCGCCGCTCGGCCAGCAGCCGGGTCAGGCGAACCAGCCGTTCCCGCGGCAGAACGCCGGCCAGCAGGCCCAGGCGCAGCTGCTCGAGCCCGTCCAACAGCGCCTCACCCCGGCGCTTGGCCCCGGCGTCCCCGACCAGGCTGTCGGGAACCTCCTGCAAGGCGAGCAGCGCATCGACCTGCCCCAGGCTTGCGCCGGCGCCAACCGAGGTGGCGGCGGGCGCTTCGCCTTCGAGCTCGCTGGCGAAACCACTCGAGCCCACGGCCTCGCCCCGCTCCTTGCGGCGCGGCGTCGTGAGCCGTTGACTGGCGAGCGGATCGATTTTCATGCACCCTGCTCCGAGGGACTGTCCGATCCAAACTGCGGGCGACACGGTTAACAAGCGGTTAACCTCGGGGCCGGCTCCGGCCGACTGCAGACGCGCAGCCTAAGCAATGGCCGTCAATAATTAATTAACTTATTTAGAGTAGTCTAATAAGTGCTCTATAATAGGCTTAATATCTAGAGACACCCGACCGTGATTGTGGAAACCGCACATATCCCGCCACCGGCCGAGGAACCTCAGGCCAAGCCGACGGAGTCGCTTCTGCGGCCCGTGGAGCCGGTCGCCGCGGCCAGAAAATCCGAATCCGCTTCGGACGCGGTCCAGTCGTCCCGCTCCCGCCTGGCCTACGACAAGGAACTCGCCCGCGTCTTCGTCGAGATCGTCGACCCGGAGTCGGGCGAGGTGGTCGACCGCTTTCCGCCGGAGGAGTTGGTCAGGCACATGAAGAGCCTGACCGAGCAGGACTACCTGCCAAGTGGCCAGGACGGCACTGGCCTGCTGCTCGACCGTTTCGTCTAGACAAGAAGAAGCCCCCTCTCTAGCCTCTCACCTTAAGAGCCGCCTCGAACCGAAAGGTCACCGGGGCGGCAATTTTTGCCCGGCCATGCCTGCCGGGATGGCTCGCCGCGCGTTCGGCCCTGACCGGCCCAAGTCCGCCTGAATCCCGGAAATTCGCCAATTCTCTCGAAACCTGCGGGGTGGCACGCACTTCGCATAGAGAGGGTGTGCGCGTTCGTGCGCCGGTTCGAGACGGATGGAAAACAGGCGATGGGCAGAGCGGCGGCGAGAGGGAACAACTGCAAAGGCCGGCCCGGCGCGCGGACCCGCGGTTTGCTCGGGCTGCTCGCGCTCGCCTGCATGCTTTGGCCGGCCGCGGTCCAGGCCCAGGCCCGCATCAAGGATATCGCCGAGTTCGAAGGCGTACGCGACAACCATCTGGTCGGATACGGCCTGGTGGTCGGGCTGGACGGCACCGGCGACGACCTGGACAGCGCCGTATTCACCCGCGAAAGCCTGATCGGCATGCTGCAGCGCCTCGGTGCCAGCGCGCGCAGCGAAGACCTCGACACCAACAACGTGGCCGCGGTGATGGTCACCGCCAACCTGCCGCCCTTCGCCCGCCAGGGCAACCGCATCGACATCACCGTCTCGGCCCTGGGCGACGCCGACAGCCTCCTGGGCGGTACACTGCTGGTGACGCCGCTGCTGGGCGCCGACGGCGAGGTCTACGCCGTCGGCCAGGGGCCGGTGGCGGTCGCCGGCTTCAGCGCCGGCGGCGCCGCCGAGGAGGTACGCAAGGGCGTGGCGACCGCGGGCCGCATCCCCAACGGCGCCATCATCGAGCGCGAGCTCGACTTCGACATCGCGCGCCTGAAAAGCGTCAAGGTCAGTCTGCGCAACCCCGACTTCACCACCGCACGCCGCCTGACCCAGGCGGTCAACGCCTCGATCAAGGCGCCGGTGGCCCGTCAACTCGATTCGGCCACCGTGGTGGTCGAGGTGCCGCCGCAATACCCGGGCGGCACCGTGGCGCTGCTGACCGCGATCGAGCAGATCCGCGTCACCACCGATCAGACCGCGCGCGTTCTGATCGACGAGCAGTCGGGCGTCATCGTCATGGGCGAGAACGTGCGCATCAGCACCGTCGCCATCGCCCAGGGCAACCTGACGATACGGATCTCCGAGACGCCACAGGTTAGCCAACCCAATCCGTTCTCGCCCAGCGGCACCACGGAAACGGTCGACCGCACCAACATCCAGGTCACGGAGGACGGCGAGCGCCGCATGGCGGTCCTGCCGGCCGGCATCAGCCTTCAGGAGCTGGTCAACGGGCTCAACGCGCTGGGCGTCGGCCCGCGCGACATGATCACGATCCTTCAGGCCGTCAAGGCCGCCGGCGCGCTGCAGGCCGAGATCGAGGTGATGTGATGGACTTCGGAAACCTCGGCTTCGACCTCCTGACCCGGGTCGCCACGGCATCCGGCCAGGCCGATCCCGCCGCCGGCCTCGCCGGGCCGGGCGCGGAGACGCGCAAGGCGGCGGAGGAGTTCGAGGCGCTCTTCCTGACCGAGATGCTGAACCCGGTCTTCGACAATCTGGAAAGCGGCGCGTTCGGCGGCGGGCCGGGCGAGCGGATCTACCGCTCGCTGCTGGTGCGCGAATATGCCGCCGGGATCGCCCGGTCCGGCGGACTCGGCCTCGCCGACGCCGTCCAACGTGAAATTCTCAAGCTGCAGGAGAAGACGCCATGAGCGAGACCCTGGCCGACAAAAGCCCCTGGACGACGACCCAGATGACCGAGCGGCTGACCGGGGCGGCAAGCCGCCTGACCGACCTCCTGCACGACGAGGTGCAGATCCTCCAGGCCATGCGAGCCGACGATATCGAAGACCGGCTGCCGGACAAACGGGCCGCCGTGCAGGATTACCGGGACCTGCTCGAGCAGCTCGCCCAACAGCCCGGCCTGCTCGGCGGCCTGGACCCGCACGCCAGGGCCGGGCTCGAGGCCACGGCCGAGCGCCTGGCCGCCGCGGCAGAGAACAACGCGCGCGCGCTGCAGGCCGGAATCGATGCCAACGCCCGTTTGGTCAAGGCAATCGCCCTCGCGGTTCGAGACGAACAGCTGGGCGGCGGCCGCTACCTGGCGAACGGCAGCCCGACCGATGGCGCAGCGGCGAACCAGCCCGTCGCCGTGTCGGTCAACCAGGTCCTGTGAGCGGGTGCGGAGAGGAGCCGGAGAGCCATGTCCCTGATCGGAGCCCTATCCTCCGCGATGTCGGCGCTGCAGGCGACGCAGGCCGCCCTGCGGATCACCTCCCTCAACATCGCCAACGTCAACACCGAGGGTTACACCCGCAAAACCGTCAGCCCGCTGACCCCGGTACTCGACGGCGAGGCGGCCGGTGTCTCGCTGTCCGAGGTCCAGCGCACCGTCGACGAACACCTGCTGCGCC
This sequence comes from uncultured Kiloniellales bacterium, assembly GCA_947259625.1. Classification (GTDB taxonomy): domain Bacteria; phylum Pseudomonadota; class Alphaproteobacteria; order Kiloniellales; family JAKSDN01; genus CAMYKD01. The sequence continues at coordinate 9,151 of CAMYMY010000042.1, forward strand.
AGATCCGCAACCACATCGCCAGCCTGTCCGGCCAGCGGGTCCAGAACGGCTTTCTCACCCGCACCCAGAACCTGTTCGGCGCGCCGGCCGACAACAGCTCGCTGAGCCATAGCGTCACCGGCCTGGGGTCGGCCTACGAAGCGCTCGCCCTGTCGCCGGAAAGCATGATCGCCCGCAGCGGCGCCGTCGACGACGCCCGCCGCCTGGCCGACCAGTTGAACTCGATGACCGCCAACCTGCAGCAGATGCGCGCCGAGGCCGATCAGGACATCGGCCGCTCGGTCGAACACATCAACGCCCTGCTCGTCGACATCCACGAGCTGAACGTCGACATCGCCAACCGAGTGGCGGCCGGCGAGTCGGTTGCCGACCTGCGGGACCAGCGCGATCTGCTGATCGACCAGCTGGCCGAAGAAACCGACATCCAGTATTTCGAGCGCCCCAGCGGCCAGGTGGTGATCGCCACCAAGTCCGGGCGCACCCTGCTCGGCAGCCTGCCGGTGACGCTGACCCACACCCCGGCGGCCCAGTTGTCCGCCGGGACGACCTACCTGAACGGCATCGGCACCATTGGCTACGGCGCCGGCGGCGCCGACATCACCGAGGAGGTCCGCTCCGGCCGGCTGGGCGGCCTGCTGACGATCCGGGATCACACCCTGGTCGACCTGCAGGCCGAGATCGACCGTTTGGCCGAGCTGCTGAAGGGCCGGATCAACGCCCTGCAGAACAGCGGCACGGCCTTTCCGCCGCCGGGCACGCTGACCGGCACGCACAGCTTCGCGGCCGGCGATGCGCCGACCATGAGCGGGACCTTCCGCGTCGCCGTGACCGACCCCGACGGCCTGGTGGTGGAGACCCTGGACATCGACCTCTCGGCCCTGGCCCCGCCCACGATCGGCGGGCTGGTCGCCCAGATCGACGCCATGGCCAACGCCAGCGCGACCATCAACGCCGACGGCCAAGTGGTGATCAGTGCCGCCGGCGGCAACGGCATCGCGGTCAACGAGATGGACAGCGCGGTCACCACCGGCAACACGACGGTGGGCCTGGCGCAGTTCCTCGGCCTCAACGACGTGTTCGACAGCGGCACCGGCTACGACGCCTACCTGAGCGACCGGGTCGCCAGCGACACCGCCGCGCTCGGCCTCTCGGGAACGCTCGCGATCTCGGTCGGCGGCGCGACCACCTCCGTGCCCTACACGCCGGGCGACAGCCTGACCGACATCGCCGCGGCGATCACCGGCGCCCTGGGCGGCGCCAACATCGCGGCCACGGTGGTCCACGAGGCCGACGGCTTCCGCCTCGAGATCCGCGACGGCGACGGCAACAATTTCTTCGCCACCGACAGCGGCGGCCTGACGGCCCAGTTGAACCTGCGGCCCGGCCAGGCGGGCACGGCCGGGCGCATCGAGGTGCGCGACGACCTTCTCGCCGACCCGAACCTCATGGCCACCGGCGAGCTCAGCAACGCGGCCCTGCTTGCGCCCGGCGACATCGCTGTCTCCGCCGGCGACGCGACGATCGCCCAGGCCCTGGCCGACCTCTTCACCGACAGCCTGACCATTCCGGCCGCCGGCGGCCTGCCGGCCACGGTCGCCACCCTGGCCGGCTATGCCGCCGACATCCTGTCGCTGAACGCGGCCAAGGCGGATGGCATGGCGAACGACGTGGCCTACGGCGAGAGCTTCCACTTCGCGCTGGAGACCCAGTCCGCCGCCATCAGCGACGTCAACCTGGACGAGGAGCTGGCCAACCTGGTCGTCCTGCAGAACGCCTACGGCGCCTCGGCGCGCCTGACCACGACGATCGCCGAATTGATGGACGTGCTGCTGGGCATCGCCCGTTAGGAGACGAGGTCATGACGCGTATCGCCACCTTTGCCCAACACAACCTGCTGCTGTTCCACACGATGAACACGGTCTCGCGCGTGCAGGACCTCCAGGTTCAGCTCGCCACCGACAAGAAGGCGCAGGCCTACGCGGGCATCGAGCGGGATTCGCACCGCCTGGTCTCGCTGGAGAACCGGCGCGCCCAGATCGACCAGTTCCTGAGCAACATCTCGACGGGCACGCAGCGCATCGACCTGATGGACCTCGGCGTCGCCTCGATCGAGGACCTGACCCGCGAGTTCCGCGACATGCTGGCCACCGCGATCAACGGCCCGGAGGCCTTCGGCGGCGATCTCGGCAAGTTCGCCGCCGACATGCGCCTGCTGGTCGCGGAGCTGCTCAACTCGCGCGACGGCGAGCGCTACCTGTTCGGCGGGGGCCGCGTCGACCGGCCGCCGGTCGATCTGAACCCGCCGGGCTACGCCAGCGTGTCCCTGATCGAAAGCGACGGCGTGACGGTCGACAGCACCTTCTACGAGACCTACTACACCCAGGTGCAGGGCAACACCCTGCCCTTCGCCGCGGGCTCCTTCTACGCGCAGATCTTCTTCGACAAGAACGGCGTGGCGCCCGCCGGCCCCCTGCCCGCCGACCCGGACAACCCGACGCTCGGCGAGTTCGTCGCCGAGGATCCGGACCTCTGGCAGTACTACGTCGACCGGCTGAACTCGGCCGAGATGCTGGCCAACCCCAAGGTCGACTATTACCAGGGCGACACCCTGGTCAGCGTGGTGCGCGCCGACGACGATCTGGACGTCGCCTACGACCTGCGCGCCGACCTGCCGGCCTTCCAGCAGATCCTGAGCGCCCTCGACGCCGTGGCCAGCCTGCCGAACGCGGATTCCAGCGATCCCTTCGAACGGGCGGTCATCGTCAAGGCCAAGGAGATGCTGGACGACGTCCTCGACCCGCTGCCGGGCAGCGCGGTCGGGACGCTGGATCAGTTGCGCATGGAGCTGTCCCGGGCGCGCGACAGCCTGACCCTGGCCGGCGAGCGCCACGAGAACTTCAACGCCTACGCCGAAGGCGTGGTCCACGACCTCGAGAACATCGACCGCAACGAGGTGATCGTGAAGCTGCAGAGCCAACAGCAGGTGCTCGAGGCCTCCTACGCCTCGCTGGGCCGCATGCAGTCGCTGACCCTGCTCGACTATCTGTGACCTCGATCGCCGCTTCGTTAGCGGTGCCTTAACCGGTAACCCTGGATAATCGACTAGTATGAAAGTATCAGGAAGACCGCCTTGATCGACTTCACGGGCAGCGCCTTTTTCAGTTCGACGGCCACGGCCCTGGTGCGCCTGGCCCAGGCCGCCGCGCGCCCGAACTTCGAGCTGCAGTTCAACATCGCGCAGAACACGGCCCTGGCGCGCCTCGACAAGGAGATCGAGGCCTTCCAGGACGACGACTTCGGCCGCGGCAAGACGGCGCTGCTCAGGGTCAAGGCCACCCGTCTGGACCGCGAGCTGGCGGAGGCCAAGGCCTACAAGACGGTGGTCACCAGCAACCGGCTGACCGCGAAGGACGCGCTCGACCAGCTCGACGCGTTGCGCGCCCTGGCCGATCCCGCGAGCGTGAGCGAGTTCGAGGCCAAGCGGAGCGAGCTCTTGGAGACCCTGGACAAGCTGCGCACCGCCGACGCGAGCCGCCTGGGGGCGCCCGACGGCCTGAGGCAGGCGAAGGCCGACGGTCTGGCCGCCATCGAGGCCATCGTAACCAACGACTTCGCGACGGGGGCCGACATTCAGGCCGCCCAGGACGCGATCGACGGTCTCGCGGCCGACTTCACCCAGTCGCTCTCGATCCTCGAGATCAACCAGGACCTGACGGCCATTCTCGTCAAGAGCGCGGATCGCAGCCTGGACGAAGCCCGGCTCAAGATCGACGACATCGAGATCGCCGAGCGCAAGCAGCAGATCGACAAGATCCAGGCGCTGCAGGAGCGCACCGCGACGATCCTGACCAGCGTCTCGCTCGCCTTCGAGGGCGCCCAGGCCCTGAGCGACTACATCACCCAGAACACGGTCCTGCCCCGGGAGATCGAGCCAGGCTCGGTCCTCAACCTCTTCGCCTGAACGCGCGCTCCGGCGCGCTGTTATGCCACCCGTCGGGGCAGCCGCCCGCGCGCCCACAGACCGGCAATATCTGCCGCCCCAGGCAATAAATTCCGCCCGACCCGGCAAAAGATTCCGCCTTTCCGGCGAGGGTTACCTTTCGTTAGCCAAACCGTCCGGCACGGACCCTGGACCCGGTTCCCGCGGGAGTCCTGGCACGGCGGTTGCTTGTAAAGCGGTGGGTCAGAAGGGCCCCGGGACCAGAAGGTCCATCACATAACGCTTCAGAATGGAGATCCAGAATGGCAAGCGAAATCACCCTATCCGCCGCCGCGCGGGCCAGCGTGCTGTCCCTGCAGAGCACCAACGAGCTGATCAACCGGACCAACAACCGTCTGGCCTCGGGCCTGCGGGTGTCCAGCCCGGTCGAGGACGCGCGTGTCTTCTTCGAGGCCAAGTCGCTGACCGACAGGGGCAGCGACCTGAACGAGAAGAAGGACGGCATCGACCAGGCGATCAGCTCGGTCAGCGCGGCCCTCGAGACCGTCGAGTCGATCGACAGCATCGTCCGCCAGGCCAAGGGTCTGGCGATTGCCGCCAAGTCGGCCTCGGGCACCGAGCTCACCTCGCTGGTCGGCCAGTACAACGAGTTGCTCACCCAGATCGACAACCTTGCCGCCGACACGACCTATCAGGGCCTCAACCTGATCAACGGCACCGGGTCGTCGCTCGACGTCGAGTTCAGCAACCTGACGGCCAGCCAGATCAGCATCGCCTCGGTCGACCTGAGGACGAGTTCGCTCGGCCTCGACATCTCGTCGGCCGCCGGCTTCACCTTGAGCGCGAATATCGATGCGGCCATCGTCGAGCTGGACGCCGCGGTCCAGACGCTCTCGGGTAATGCCCAGACGATCGGTTCCAACGTCGCGTTGCTGCAGACCCGCCTCGACTTCACCGACCGCTACGTCGGGGTCCTCGAGGAAGGTGCCGGCAAGCTCACCCTGGCCGACATCACCGAGGAAGGCGCCAACCTGGTGGCCCTGCAGACCCGTCAGCAGTTGGGCATCAGCGCCCTGGCCTTCGCCGGCCAGAGCGAACAGCAGGTGCTCGCGCTGTTCCGGTAAGAGCCGGACAGCCGGAACCACCGGCTCACTTTCGATCGGGGGCGCGATTCGCGCCCCCGATTCTTTTGCGCCGGCGGTAAATTCTGCCAGGCGCTCCCGGCAAAGCCTGCCGCCCGCCCGGCAAGAGCGGCCCTGCCCCGGCCGAAAACTCATAACTAATCTATTGATATAGCGCATAAATAACGAGTGGTACGCTCGTTGCAATTTGGTCATCCGAACATGGACCCTGTCCAATCCGAAACCCCATCCAGTATGGAGACGGGACGATGGCCAACGACATCTCACTATCCGCAGCGGTACGCGAGAACCTGCTGGCGCTTGCGAACACCGAACGGCTGATTTCGCGTACGCAGAACCGCCTGTCGACCGGGCTGCGCGTGGCGAGCCCCGTGGACGACGCGCGCGTGTTCTTCGAGGCGAAGGCGATCAGCGACCATGCCCGCGACATGGACGAGAGGAAGGAAGGCATCGATCAGGCGGTCAGCTCGGTGACCACCGCCCTGGAAGCGATCGAGGCGATCGACGCCCTGGTGCAGCAGCTGAAGGGCCTGTTGATCAGCGCCAAGTCCTCGAGCGGCAACGAGCTGACCCTTCTGGAGACGCAGTTCAACGACCTGCGCGTCCAGATCGACAACCTCGCCACCGACGCGACCTATCAAGGCCTCAACCTGATCAACGCGACAGGCTCGGCACTGGAGGTCTTCTTCAGCTCCAATTCGAACAGCGTGCTGAACATCGCCTCGGTCGACGTCACGACGGGCTCGCTCGGGCTCGCGATCAACTCGGTCGCCAACCTCAGCCTGTCCACCTTGATCGATGTGGCGCTCGCCGAGATCGCCACGGCAACCGACACCCTGCGCGGCAACGCCCAGTCTCTGGGCTCCAACATCGCCTTGCTGCAGACACGTCTCGATTTCACGGAGAACTACGTGAACGTGCTGGAGGGCGGCGCGGGCAAGCTCAACCTGGCCGACATCACCGAGGAGGGCGCCAACCTGGTCGCGCTGCAGACGCGCCAGCAGCTCGGCGTCAGCGCCCTGGCCTTCGCCGGCCAGAGCGAGCAGTCGGTTCTGCAGCTCTTCAGGTAGGCCTGAGCGGAGCGTTCGGATCGAACGCCGGGAACGAGGGTTCAAGATGACCGGTGCGATGTCGGACAGCACGCCGGACGAAATCTCCGCCGAGGGCGGCGTCGGGCGGGCCGTCCGCGAGGCCCTCGGCTGCCTCGAGGCGGAATGGCACGACGAAGCCATTGTCGCCTGCGAAACGGCCCTCAAGCAGGATCCCGCCTGCGCAGAGGCGGTCTATCTGCTCGGCCTCCTGACCTTCGACCTGGACGAGCCGACCCGGGCCATCGAGCTGCTCGAGACGGCCCACGAGATGGACCCCACGGTGCAGGAGTTCGCCGAAGCGCTCGCGGCGACCTACGCTCGCCTGGGCAAGGTCAACGAGGCCCTGTTCTATGCCAAGGTCGCGACGACGCTGACCCCGCACCCGACCATGCCCGGCCTGCTGCCCGAACGCTTCGGCAGCTTCTTCAAGAACCTGGAGTCCGGCCGGCCGACCCTGTACCGCGACCGCGCCGAAAGAAAGCTCGAGGCCGGCGCCTTCCCCGAGGCCCTCGCCGACTGCGAGAAGCAGCTCGAGCTCACGCCGGGGCGAGCTCACGCCGGGGGAGAGCGGCAGCCTGCGGATCATGGCCCGCGCCTGCCTGGGCACCGGACAGGCCACGAAGGCCGTGGCCGCGTGCCATGCCCTTCTGCACGACGGCGAGCCGTTGCCCGGAGACCTCAGCACGCTGGGGCAGGCCCTCTCCGCCGCCGGCCGCCACGACGAGGCCGCGGCCTGTCATCAAGCGGCCATCGAGCGCGCGCCGGACCAACCCGGCCTGCATTCCCGATTTCTGGCCGATCTCCTTGGCCGGCCGGGAACCGAGGCAGCCGAACTGGCGCGGGCACATGGCAGGTGGCAGACGCGCCACGCCGCCGGGATCGGGCCGCGGCCGCGGCCGCCCGGACTGGACGCCGATCCGGAGCGGCGGCTGCGCGTGGCCTACCTCTCGGGCGCCTTCTACGCCAACGACCTTATGCGGCTCTTCGAGCCGGTCCTGAAGGCGCACCGCCGGGACCGGGTCGAGGCCTACTGCTATGCCGACGGGACCCGCGCCGACGCCGTGACGGAAGGGCTGATGCGGGCAGCCGACAAGTGGACCGATATCACCGCCGTCGACGACGAGACGGTCTGGGAGATCCTGCGCGGCGACGCCGTCGATATCGTGGTCGATCTGTCCGGACACCACGAGGGCGGCCGACCTCTCGCCCTGGCCCGGCGGCCGGCCCCGGTCGCGGTCGGCTGGCTCGGCTATCCGCATCCCGCCGGCGGCGCGGCGGCCGATCATTTTCTGAGCGACGGCCTCGCGTGGCCGAGCGACCTGGGCGAGCCCACCACGGGGGAGCGGGTCTGGCGTCTGCCGCGTGCCCATTTCGCTTTCAACCCGCCGGGCCTTTCGCCCCCGGTCGGCCCTCTGCCCGCAGGGCAGGCCGGACACATCACCTTCGGAGCGAGCTGCGACCTCGGCCTGATCGGCCCCGGCACCACGGCGCTCTGGGCCCGGGCGCTGGGCGCGCTTCCGGGCGCCCGGCTGCTCATCTGCAACCGCTTCGACCAGGACCAGGCCGGCATCGACCGCTGCCTCGAGCTGTTCTCGCACCTGGGACTGCGCGACCGCGTCGACGTGGTCAACATGGCCGACAACTTCCGCTCGGGCTTCGAGTTCTACCAGCATGTCGATATCGCGCTGGATGCCGCGCCGAACGGTGCGGTCGTCGAGGCCTGCCGGGCCCTGTGGATGGGCGTCCCGGTGATCGTGCTGGCCGGCGGCCACCACGCCGCGCGCCTGGGCGCGAGCCTGCTGAACGCCGCGGGCCATCGGGACTGGGTGGCCGAGAGACCCGACGACCTGGCGGCGATCGCCCTGCGCCTGGGCACCGACCGCGAAGGACTGGCCGAGCTGCGCGCGCGGCTCCGCGACGAGATCGAGCATTCGGCGCTCGTGGACGTGGCCGGCTTCACCGAATGCCTGGAGGACGCCTATCGCGCCATGTGGCGGGCCTGGTGCAAAGGCGGGGATTGAGGCCTGCCCTCCGCCATGGCCGGCCGAAGGTCTGTCAGATA
>CAMYMY010000043.1 GCA_947259625.1 uncultured Kiloniellales bacterium
GCCCGGACGAGTCGGTCACCCTCACCGCCTCGAGCCGGCGCGGGCCGCTGCAGGCGGCGCTCAGCCTGGGGACAAGCACGACGGTCGAAGAGGCGCTTCGATGAGCCGGCCGACGGTCCGTTAAACCGTCGCGGGTGAACAATGTTCGGTCCAATTGAGCATGTGCAACTTCAAGAGATGGTGCTTGGGCTGGATGTGTCTCACATTTGTCGTTTATCCCAGCTATGCTGAGACGACGAAAGTGGACTTCTTCGCGGTATCGGTGAACGCGCACGCGACGGAAGTCATCGCCCCTGTCTTGTTCCTTGACGACACCGCCTATGTCACGGCGCAAGTCTTCCAAAGACTCCGGATCAAGGTGCCCCGCGGGTCGGCCCTTCACTATGAGGAGGCCCGGTACTATCCCCTCGACGCCCATCCGGGAAGCGCCTACGAAATCGACGAGCGCCGGCAGGCCATCACCCTGTCGATCTCGACGAAGGACCTGATGGCCACGACCATAAGCCGCCGCGTGGAGCCGGAGCTAGACCTCGCTACTTCGAACTACGGCGGCTTCTTGAACTACGACCTGTTGGCCGAATATCTCTCGGAGCCCGACGATTATGTGGCGAGCGGCGCCTTCGAACTGGGCTTCTATGCGGCGGGCTTTGTCGGCACATCGAGCCATGTTCTGCGCAATGCAACGGACGATGCCGAACATGTGCGTCTGGAGACCACGGTCGTGCAAGATATGCCGGATCAGCGCGTGACCTTGCGGTTCGGCGACAGCGTCAGCCGCGGCGGCCAGTGGGGCCGGCCGGTGCGGTTCGGCGGCCTGCAAATGGGTACCAACTTCGCCACCCAGCCGTACTTCGTGACCTTTCCCACACCTGTGTTTTCGGGCGCCGCGGCGCTGCCCTCTTCGGTCGACATCCTGGTCAACGACAGTCAGCGGTTCACGGAGGCGCTGCCGGCCGGGCCCTTCACGATCGAGGACGTCCCCGTGGTGACCGGGGCCGGAGAGGTGACCGCGGTTGTCCGCGACGTGCTGGGCCGCCAGACGGTCATCTCGCAGCCGTACTACACCTCGCCCAGGCTGCTGCGCCAACGTGTTCACGATTTCTCTTTCGAAACAGGATTTCTGCGCGAACGGTTCGGCACGGAAGGCTACTGGTACGACGACCAACCTTTTTTCTCCGGCACCTATCGCTATGGCTACTGCGACTACTTCACGGCGGAAGCCCACGCCGAGTTCCACGACGACCGCAGGGCCTTCGGCATCGCCGGCGCCGCACCGCTCGGCTCGTTCGGCGTTCTGACCGGGGCGATCGCCGCCAGCCAGGAGGAGGATGGCGGCGGCGGCCTGTTCCAGATCGGCTTCGAGCGCGTGGCCCGGGAGGTCAGCGTAACGGCATCGGGGCGGCTCGCCACGGGGGGCTATGAGGATTTCGGTGTCGACGAAGACCTTCGCTCGCTCAAGGCCGAGACCCGCTTGCGGCTCGGCATTCCGCTGGGCCGTTGGGGCAACCTCAGCTCGAGCCACACGTTCCAGGCCTTCGATGGCGAGGCGGACCGGCACATCGTGTCCTCCAGCTACTCTGTCGGCATTCCGCACATCGGACGGCTCGGTCTCACGGCGCTCTCGACCTTCGGCGCCGAGAAGGACACGGTGGTGGCGGTCAATCTGACCGTGCCTCTGGGCGCCCGCAGTAGCGCTTCGGCCACCCTTCAGGCGAGCCGGGATCAGAAATTCCTGAAGACGGCGTCGGCGCAGATCGCGGCGCCTCTCGAGGGCGGATTCGGCGCCAGGGCCGAAGCGAGCGACAACGACTTCACCCGTGGGCGGGGCGAGGTGTCCTACACCTCCCGTTTCGGCGTCGCCTCGGCCGCTGTCAGCCAAATCGACGACGACACCGGCGTGCGCCTGAACGCGGTCGGCGGCTTGGCGTTTGCCGACGGCGACCTGTTTTTCTCGCGCCGACTCGACAACAGCTTCGCGGTCGCCTCGGTGCCCGGCCAGCCGGACGTGCGGGTCTATTACGAAAATCAGTTGGTCGGCAGAACCGATTCCGCCGGCCACCTGCTGATCCACAACCTGCGACCCTACGAGGCCAACAGGATCGGCATCGACCCGCTCGACCTGCCTTTCGACGCTCAAGTCGATGCGACGACCGCAACCATTGCGCCGCGCTTTCGCAGCGGCGTTACGGTCGAGTTCCCGGTCGACACGTCGCGCACGGTCCTGCTCAGCGTGCATGCCGAGGACGGGGCGCCCGTGCCGCCGGGCGCCACAGCGATGCTCGGCCGCGGCAGCAGGCGCTTCCCGATCGGCCTGAATGGCGAGGTGCAGCTGCGGGACCCGCGCCTGGGCGACCGCGTGGTCGTCGATACGGGAGACGGCCTGTGCGAGTTCGTGCTGGACGTCGAGCTGCCGGACGAGCCGATGCCGGACCTGGGCGCCTTCACCTGCCGGCGGAGGGTCCAGTGACAGCGCGAACGCGAAGAAGCCTGGTCGCCCTGCTGGCGGGCGCCGCCGGCCTGTTGGCGAGTGCGGGCGCAAAGGCCGAGACCTGCTCGGTGAGCGCAGTCGGCGTGGCCTTCGGCGTCTACGATCCCCTGGCCGCGGCACCGCTCGACAGCACAAGCACCGTACAGGTGACCTGCACCAGCGATCGTCCGCCGCGCGTGACCTACGAGGTCCAGCTCGATACCGGACAGGCCGGGTCCTTCGCCCCGCGGGCCATGACCAACGGCCTGAGCCAGCTGACCTACAATCTCTACATAGACGCCGCGCGCAGCGCGGTCTGGGGCGACGGCACCGGCGGCACCGCGGTCGTGACCGCGGACTACAACCTGACCCCGCCCGGCAGCACGCAGACCGACAGCTATACGGTCTACGGGCGCGTTCCCGCGGGGCAGGTGGTGACGGCTGGAAGCTACCTGGACACGATTACGGTGACCCTGGTCTTCTGATCCCCGGCCGTCCGCGGCTCCCGGAGAGGGTGGGGATGGCCCGGCTATGCCTCGTCGTTGCGAAACGGGTTCAGCTCCTCGAGCGCGGCCTTCTCGTGGCCCAGCATGACCCGCTCGCGCGCCAGGAACTGCGCGACCGCTTCGCGCAGCGCGCGGTCGCGGATCCAGTGGGCGCTGTAGGTCTCGACCGGCAGGTAGCCGCGTTGGATCTTGTGCTCGCCCTGGGCGCCGGCCTCGACGGTCTTCAGCCCCTCCGCGATGGCGTGCTCGATGGCCTGGTAGTAGCAGGCCTCGAAGTGCAGGAAGCGGTACTGCCCGAGGCAGCCCCAATTGCGCCCATAGAGCGCGCTGCCGCCGCGCAAGTTGAGCGCGCCGGCGACCGCGACGCCGTCCCGCTCGGCCAGGACCAGGACGACCCGATCGGCCAGGTTCTCGCCCAGGCGCTGGAAGAACGCGCGGTTGAGATAGGGCCGGCCCCACTTGCGGTCCGCGGTGGAGAGGTAGAAGCGGTGGAAGGCGTCCCAGTGCCCCGGCTCGATCGCCGCGCCGGTGAGCCGCCGCAGGACCACGCCGCTTTCGGCCACCTTGCGCCGTTCCTTGCGGATCGTCTTGCGCTTGCGCGAGCTGAGCGTCGCCAGGAAGGCGTCGAAGTCCGTGTAGCCGTGGTTCACCCAGTGGTACTGCAGGCCGCGGCGCTGCAGGAAGCCGGCGGCGCCCAGCGCCCGCCACTCGTCCGGCCGGGGAAAGGTGATGTGCAGCGAGGAGGTGCCGTGGCGCTCGGCCAGCTCGACCATGCCGGCGATCAGCGCCTCGGCGATCGCTTCGCGCGCCGCGTCGGGGCGCACCAGCAGGCGCGGCCCGGTGACCGGCGTGAAGGGCACGGAACACTGCAGCTTGGGATAATAGCGCCCGCCGGCGCGCTCGTAGGCGTCGGCCCAGCCCCAGTCGAAGACGTACTCGCCGTAGGAATGGCTCTTGAGGTAGAGCGGCGCGCAGCCGAGCAGCCGGCCGCGGTCGTCGGCGATCGCCAGGTGCTGCGGCAGCCAGCCGGTCTCGGCGCTGACCGAGCCGCTTTCCTCGAGCGCGGCCAGAAACGCGTGGCTGACGAAGGGGTTGTCGTCGCCGGCGCAGGCATCCCACTCGGCCGCCGGCAGCTCGGCGATGCGGCTTGCCACTTGGATGGTCACGGGCTCGCGGCCGTCGGGCATGGTCTCTCGGGCGGTTGTTCGAGCCTCTCTAAGACATGACATCTCCGGTCGGCTCCGGCAAGGGGGCCGCCGCATCCTCGCCGGTGTTCACCACGCAGACGAAGGGGCGGGGCTGACCGGGAGCAGGCTCTCGCGATCACCTATCGCGGCCTACAGATGCCCGATGCGATGGACGTCGATCCTGCCGTAGCTCGAGCTGTAGCGCCCGCGCCAAGCGCCCAATCCGGCAACTGGCGCTGGGCGTTGACGGGGGGTGTCACTGCGCGGCCGTGGCGCCGGCAGATGGCACGTTACGGGCGCGCGCAGGACCGTCGGGTTCGGTTCCGATCGGCCCACGCGGCGTCCAGTGCGGCTTCGGCCAACCTGCGGTATCGCAGAATTCGCGCGAAATCGGGTATCTTTATGGATGACTACATGGCCTTGTACAGGAAGACAGTCGCGTCAGTCACTTTCAGCAGCGCCATATTCTTGCTTGCCACCTCGGAAATCGCGTCGCGGCTCGGTTTGGCGCCGTTTGCCGCGGCGAACATAAGCTCCTTGAATTCTTTCCAAAGCCGGTTGACCTCTCTCAGCTGCTTTTGGAGTTGCGGCGTCGGTGCCGGCATGATGAGCAACTCGTAGTCGCCCGCGATCAGCCCCTTTAAAGTGCGATCGAAATCCCGGATGGACCCGATCAAGGCCGCCGAATTCGCCTCGACGTCATGACCATAGGCGATCATCAGGTACTCCTTGGCCATTTTTTGTGTCAGCATACGCTGCCGTGCTGCCTTTGCGAGCGCGATTTCGAGTATCGAGAATATGGCGCGGGAGTTCTTGGACAGGTCTTGATAGGCCGCCGCGGTTTCATCCACGGCTGAAAGCAGGGGCTGACCCAATTCGTCAATGACCTCCACCGCCTCCGCCGTGGATTTCTCCGATTGAAGGCTTTGCTTGATCGCCGTGTCCATCGACGGCCAAAGCTCCTCGACCTTGTCGAGATCGTCCAAAATGGCTGGATCTAGCGTTCCGGGCAGCGCCAGCTCGACGTCGCCGTTGCGCAGCGCCGACAGCCTCCGGTGGAACAGATTACGGGTCGATCGCAGATTGCCGAGATTCTCCTCTGGATCGATTTCCAGGGCGACGAGCATCAGTTCCTTGCTCATTTTCTCGGTCAGCATGCTTTGAAGGTCCGCGATATCGATCACATGCTGGAAGCGCTTTCCCTGCGCCCTGGCAGGCGTGGCGGTGGTCAAGATCCCAATGACCACCAGGCTGGCGAAGGCGGTTACGGCCATGGCCGTTTTCTTGGTCAACATCCTGTTCAACATTTTGGCACCTCATCTCCCAAAACTTGGCCCGATCCATTCGAATGCCGCAGGCCGGCCTGAAGGTCACTTTTTCGGTCCACATTTGCTCGCTACGAGCAGCGATGAGGACGATTGATTCGGTGACGCCTGGTCGGCGCGACATTGACGAATGCCGAAAACTCCGATCCTACATTTGACCCCACAAGTTGTGTAGGTTTTCTTAAGCGTTGTTTTCTATATAAAATATTTATAATCGACTAGATTAAATGCATTGATAGCAGCCCATTTCATGGAAGCGGATCGGGTCGCACGGATGGGCGCAGTGCGCAGTGGGTCTCTCGGGGTCGATGCATGTATCGGGCAAGCGCCGCCCAAGTCCTGACTCCGGTTGCCCCGATACGCTCCACTGAAAGGCTGCACACTCTTAGTCGCCAGCCGCGTTGCGCCCTGCTTGTTGTATCCGCACAGCGGTGCAGAGCGCGCCTCGCTGCCTGGAGAGAACGCGTAGGTAGTAGAGCTTATTATCAGGAATAAAACGATTAGTCTTTTATAAACAAATTATGTTCACAACATGCACCGCTGGACCTCAAGGGAATCCGTTGATCCCCACCTGCGGGCGCGTGGATCGCCCTGGACCGAACCATACCCTGGGTGCGGACGCTTGATCGGAACCACGCCAAGGGTGCGAGCAAGAACACATGATTGGAGTTCGCCAATGTTGAAACAGTTGACCGCGTGCGCGGTTTTGGCCGGCGCACTGTTGCTTGGAATTCCCACACACGTGCAAGCGGGAAACGTGGCCGTTCACGGTTCCACGACCGTCCTGGAGATGATCGTCAAGCCGAACAAGGCCAAAATCGAGCGGAAGTCGGGCCAGCGCTTGTCCCTCCTGGGCAACGGCAGCGGCCAAGGCATCAAGGACTTGATGGCCGGCAAGGCGCAGGTGGCCATGATCTCCGCGCCGCTGGACGCCGTCGTCTCCAAGCTCAACCAAAAAGACCCCGGTTCGGTGGACGGGTCGCTGCTCGTCCCGCACCTGGTCGGGGCCGCCCGGCTCGCCTTCATCGTCAACAAGGCGAACAAGGTCACGTCGCTGACGATCAAGCAGGTCACCGACATCTATGCCGGCCGGATCACCAATTGGAAGCAGGTCGGCGGCAAGGACGCGCCTATCATTCCGGTGATCGACATCAAGGGAACCGGCACGCGCGCCATGGTCGAGAAGAAGCTGCTCTACGGCGGCGACGTCGTAGGCACAGCAATGGAAACCAAAACGGGCTCGGAGATCATTCAGGCCGTTGCGACGAACCCCGACGCGATCGGCATTTCCATGGAGCAGTCGGTGGTCACGAGCGTCAGGCAACTCCAGGTGGACAGATCGATCGAACGGCCTCTGATTTTCATTACCATGGGCGAGCCCAAGGCGAACGTCGCAAGGGTGATCGCGGCCACGCGGTCGGTCGGGTTCTTCTGATATCTCCGACACCCGGGACTCCAGGGGGAGTTGCCCCGCCCGGGTTCTCTCGGATCGGAGTTGCGCCGATTGAAGTTGACTGCCGGGCGGCGGACGCCGCCCGGCTTCTGCTCGGGCGGTTGGAGCCGGCACCGTGATGCCAGGCCCCGATTGGGTCAACAACGAATCCCACAAGCTCTCCCGTACGGCATCGAAGTGGCGACGCGCCCATAAATCAAAAGTTGCGTATCTTTTCTCGTTACAGTAAAAAGAACATAACCATTAAACATAGACATTCGAGTGGAATAAATTAATGATTAATAATTCACGAAATTGTGATCTCTGCTGTTTCGCATATTCATAATTGATAAAATTCCAGAATTTATTGTTTAAAGCGCGTTTAAGCGATATCAGACTTTGCGGTGCCGAGGCACGCCACGTGGAAGCCGACCATCGAAGGCGCTTCACGATATGGCAGGGTGTGACGCGGCGCATGGCGCACGGAAGGCCGGGCTTTCGAGGAGATCCGGTCGCCGCAACATAGGCAGGAGGCCATGATGATTGCCAGAAAGGCAGTAACCAAGCTGTTGTCTGTTTCGATCGCCGTGGCGGTCTTGGCGGCCCTCGTGCCGGGCGGTCCGGCCGCGGCACAGGGCGACGGAAGCCGGCTGCAGTCCGTGCACATGTCCGGTCAGCTGCAGGCGCTGTCTCAATCGATGATCACGCACTCGCTGTTGACGGCACTGTCGATCGATAAGAAGAAGAACGTCAAGATCCTGGCCAAGGACCGCGACAGGTTCGTGCGGACCGTCACTGCACTGCGTCACGGCGACGAGAAGTTGGGCCTGCGCGCAACCAAGAATCCGAAGATCCTGGAGAAGCTCGACAGGTTGGAAAAGGAGTGGTCGATCTTCGGGCCCGCGGTCCAGAGCATCATCGACAGCAAACGTGCGACCGCGCAAAATGTCGCCATCGTCGCCGAATGCATCCTGCCGATCGCCGAAGCCACCCGCGAGCTCATCGATGTCTACGAGTACTACGCGACGGGCGGTCGCACGTTTTCCGTGCTGACCGGCATGGTGAGTCAGGTCGAAGCCCAGCACGCGCTCCTAAAGGAGATGACCGCCGGGTTTCTCCTGGTCGCCTACGGCCACAAGCGGGAGAGCTACCGGGCCAGGCTTTGGGCCTATCAAGTCCAGTTCGATATGGTCCTGAGGGGATTGATCGAGGGTAATCCCCGGCTCAAGCTGCTGCCGGCGCCGGACGTAAAATTGAGAGAGCGGTTCCGCGCGGCCCGGGAGAAGTGGATCGAGCTGTTGTCGATCACCAAGTCGGTCGCCGAAGGCGGCGTGGTCGACCCCGATTGCATTTCGGACGTAACGGCGAAGAGCCGGCAGCTTGCGCTGGAGCTCAGCGAGGCCGTCGACCGTTACAAGCGCCTCTAGCGTAGAAACGCATTCAGCGACGCTCCCGGCCCGTCAGGAGGCGAGGGGATCACGGGAAAGCGGCCCGGCCCTCGAACACGGCCGGCCGGCGGCTAATCCCCTGGCGGGATCGCGTGCGGTGCGGTAAATCTGGCGGCTGCAACTCCCTGAGCGAGGCCCGCCATGGCGTCCACCAGCAACCAGACCTACGACGTCGTCGTGATCGGCGCCGGCCACAACGGCCTGACCTGCGCCGGCTATCTGGCCCGCGTGGGCCTCAAGGTGAAGGTGGTCGAACGGCGCCACGTGGTCGGTGGCGCGGTGGTCACCGAGGAGTTCCACCCCGGCTTCAGGAACTCGGTCTGCTCCTACGTGGTCAGCCTGCTGAACCCCAAGGTGATCCGCGAGCTCGAGCTGGAGCGCCACGGCCTGACCATCATGGATCGGGACTCGGGCTCGTTCAGCGCGCTGTCGGACGGCGCCTACCTGCAGGTCGCCCGCGACAGCGCGCTCGCCCAGGCGGAGATCGCCAAGTTCTCCAAGAAGGACGCCGAAGCCTATCCGGCCTTCGAGCAGGAGGTCGCCGAGATCGCCGAGATCCTGCGCGAGATCCTGCTGCAGCCGGCGCCCAACCTGGGTGGCGGCTGGGCGGATGTCTGGAGCGCGGTCAAGCTCGGCAACGGCCTGCGCAAGCTTTCGACCAAGCAGCAGGCGACCCTGGCCGAGCTCATGACCATGAGCGTCGGCGACTATCTGGACCGCTGGTTCGAGAGCGAGGAGCTCAAGGGCGTCTTCGCCTTCGAGGGCATCGTCGGCAACATGGTCAGCCCCTATCATCCCGGCACCGCCTACGTGCTGTTGCACCACGCCTTCGGCGAGGTCAACGGCCGCACCGGCGCCTGGGGCCACGCCAAGGGCGGCATGGGCGCGATCACCCAGGCCATGGCCCGCTCGGCCGAGGCCCACGGCGCCGAGATCGAGGTCTCGGCGCCGGTCAAGGAGGTGATCGTCGAGGACGGGGTCGCGCGCGGCGTGGCGCTCGAGGACGGCCGGGCGATCCGGGCCCGGGCGGTTTCGGCCAACACCAACCCCAAGCTGCTGTTCCTCAGCCTGATGGACCCCGGCATCCTGCCCGCCGACTTCCGGCGGCGCATGGAGGGCTGGCGCTGCCGCTCGGGCTCGTTCCGCATGAACGTGGCGCTCTCCGAGTTGCCGCGCTTCTGCGGCCTCAGCGAGGAGGAGGCGCGGCCCAAGCTCAAGGGCACGATCGACATCTGCCCCTCGCTGGCCTACGCGGAGCAGGCCTACGACGACGCCAGGACCCTGGGCTGGGCCCGCGCGCCCGTCGTCTCCATGTGCCTGCCCTCGCTCTTGGACGACACCTTGGCGCCGGCGGGCCGCCACGTCATGAGCCTGTTCTGCCAGCACTTCAACCCGGAGCTGCCCGACGGCCGCTCGTGGGACGAGGTCAAGGAGGAGGTCGCCGACCTGCTGATCGAGACCGTGACGGAGTACGCGCCCAACTTCCGCCAGGCGGTGGTCGGCCGCCAGGTGCTCTCACCGCTCGACATGGAGCGCGACTACGGCCTGGTCGGCGGCGACATCTTCCACGGTGCGCTGCACCTGGACCAGATCTACTCGCTCAGGCCGGCAGCCGGTTATGCCCGCTACCGCACGCCGGTCGAGGGGCTCTACCTCTGCGGCTCGGGCGCGCACCCGGGCGGCGGCGTCTCGGGCCTGCCCGGCCACCACGCGGCAAAGGCCATCGCCAAGGACCTCAAGCGCGGCCGCGTGGCGGCGTAAGGGGACCGCTCTAGAGCGAGACGGTCGGGATGAACACGGCGCTGCTGCGCGCGATCTTGATCCTGCCGGGCAACGTGCTGGTCGTGGTGCCGGCGCTTGTCCTCTGGCTTTCCGGCTGGAGCGCGGCCGCCTGGCAGGCCTCGCCCGCCACCTTCGGCGCGCTCGCCCTCGCCGCCGGGCTGGCCGGGCTAGGGCTCATGCTCATGGTCCGCACCGTCGGGCTCTTCCTGCGGCGCGGGAAGGGCACCCCCGCGCCCTGGAACCCGCCGCGCAAGCTGGTGGTCGAAGGCGTCTACCGCCATGTCCGCAACCCGATGATCTCGGGCGTGATCTTTGTCCTGCTGGCCGAGGCGCTGGCATTCCGGTCCTGGCCCCTTGGCGTTTGGGCGGCGCTCTTCGTCGCCGTCAACATGCTCTACATGCCGCTCTCCGAAGAGCCGGGCCTGGAACGCCGCTTCGGCGAGGCCTACCGGGTCTACAAGGCCAACGTGCCGCGCTGGATACCGCGGTTCCGGCCCTGGGCAGGCGAGGACCCTAACGCCCGACCGCTCCTGAAGGACGATCTCTGAGCGGACTATTTGATGGCGAAGGTGACCTCGTCGGACCCACAGTCGGCCTTGACCCAAAGCTGGTGTTTGCCGCCCGGCAGTTTGTGCACGAACTGGACGCTGATCTGGTCGTAGAACACGGTGCTGCCCAGGGTCGAGCCGTCGAACCCCCATCGGATCTTGTGATCGCCTCCGCAGGTGGCGCCGAAGCTGGCCGTGAAGTAGGCGGACTTGAGCCCCGAGACGGCGGGATCGGTGATTGGATAACCGGCTCCATTGATTGGGTAGACGATGTTGACCGGTACCTGGGCCAGGGCCGAGCCGGCAATTCCGGCCACGACGACGGCCATGAATGTCCCAACGATCTTCTTCATGGCATCCTCCTTTGAACGATGCACTAGTATCGTTGTTGAGGAGTTTTTCCACTGTGAGTTTTGGCACATCCTTTCTGATGGCGCCTGCCACGCAAGGAAGGCACGAGCCCCCTGGCAGGCGAAACAATCCGGGTGAGGTGCCCTATATCGAAAGCTGGACTACAGACGACGTGAACCCTTCGCCCCTAACGGAGCGTGATATCCATGTCGAAGAAATGGTTGATGGCGAGCACCGTCGCGATGATGACGAGCGCGAGGAAGGCCAGGCCGAAGAGCGCCCCCGAGTAGCCGAACAGGAACATGTTTCCCCAGGTGCGCAGCGGGTGCTTCTCGCGCTCGGCGCGCCGGCGCGCATCGTCGCGCCGCTCCTTGCCGGCGACCAGGGTCACGTAGACGCGCATGAAGACGAGCGGGATGCTGAGCCTGATGTTGATGAAGTGCCTGCCGTCCCAGCGGGTGTCCGCGGGAGCTCCGCCCAGGGACGGCGCCAGGCCGGGACGGCTGTCCCAGGGCTCCCGGAGCGGGGGCTCGTCGCGGTATTCGACCTGAGGTTGGCGTTGGTCCATAGGGGGTCTCGGCTCGATCGTGGATCGCACGCGAGACGCCCTCGGGCTGTCGCGCCCGGGCAGTGAAACAGAAATTAGTAACGGCCGGCTTAACCGCTCGGCCGGTGGTGTCCGACGAGGCCGCGCCGCAGTTCTGCCTTGAAGGCTTACGGCCGTCGCGGCATGGTCGGCGGCGGCAAGGGCCTTGCGAGGACAGCGCGATGAGCGAACAGCCGGAGACCCGACCCACGGTCCAGGAAGGCGAGTTCAAGGAGCTCCTGCGCTACACCCTCGTCGGCTATCTGGGTGGCATCGTCTTGGGCGGCGCGCTCGACGCCTTCGGTTTCCAGCGCAGCGCCCTCGGACAGTGGCTGGTGCGCACGCTGGCCGGCGAGGGCGAGAGCCTGTTAGAGGGCCTCTACGCGCTCAGGCGCCGGCTGGCCGGCGCGGCCGGGTCGATGGCCGAGGCCTATGGCTGGGGCAAGGCGGCCGGCATGGTCTTTCCCTGGCTGGTGGACGGGGCGAGCCGGCTGGCCG
Source organism: uncultured Kiloniellales bacterium (assembly GCA_947259625.1). Taxonomy (GTDB): domain Bacteria; phylum Pseudomonadota; class Alphaproteobacteria; order Kiloniellales; family JAKSDN01; genus CAMYKD01. The sequence continues at coordinate 12,131 of CAMYMY010000043.1, forward strand.
GCCTCGACGTCTACGGCTGGGAGGGCTTCCACATTCCCTACTTCTACGCCCTGAGCGACCAGATCGGCGCCAGCGTGGCCGGTCTGGTGTTCCTCGCCCGCCGAGAGGCCGGCTTGGGCCGCGCCCTTGGCGCCTATTTTCGCCACCCGGTCATGGTCAGCGGCCTGGTCATCGTGCTGGCGGTGCCCTGCGGCCTGCTGCTCGCGCGGCTCCTGGGCTTCAGCCCGACGACCCAGCTCGCGACGGCGCTCGAGACCGTCGCGGCCAATCTCTGCTGGCTGCCGCCGTTGGTCGGCTGGCTCGCCGAACGGCGGTCCTAAAAGCGGCCCGCTAGTCGGCCATCAGGTACCAGGCGTACTCGACCGCGCCGATGTGGTCCTCGAAGCTCTCCAGCTCCTTGGCCTTGCAGGCGACGTAGGCGCCCGGATAGTCGGCGCCGAAGTAGCCTGGAAGGATCTTGCCCTCGCGCATGCGGTCGAGCGCCCGGTAGGGCCGGAACGGCAGGCCCGCGTCCAGGCTCTCGCCGGCGTTGCCGGTGCAGGGTGGCCCCGGGTCGATCTTGTTCGTGATGCCGTGGTGGAGGCCGGCGAGCGCCGTGGCCAGCACCAGGTAGGGGTTGGCGTCGGCGCCGGCCATGCGGTGCTCGATGCGCCGCGCGGCGCCGCCGCCGATCGGGATCCGGAGCGCCGTCGAGCGGTTCTCGTAGCCCCAGGAGCGGCTGACCGGCACATAGATGTTGGGTCGGAAGCGGCGGTAGGAGTTGGGATTGGGCGCCAGGATCGCCATGCTCTCCGGCATGAGGTCGAGGATGCCGCCCATGGCATGAAGCAGGGTCTCGCTGGCCGGCGCCTCGCCGCCGTCGAAGACGTTGCGGTCCTCGTCGTCGAGCAGGGAGATATGCAGGTGCAGGCCGCTGCCCGAGGATTCCAGGTAGGGCTTGGCCATGAAGGTCGCCTGCACGCCGTGACGCCGCGCCACGCCCTGGACCGCGCGCTTGAACAGGACGCAGTCGTCGGCGGCCTTGAGCGGGTCGTCCAGGTGCTGAAGGTTGATCTCGAACTGGCCGGGCGCATACTCCGAGGAGGTGGCGCCGATCTCGACGCCCTGGGCCGCGCAGGCGCCGGCGACGTCCTCGAGGAAGCCGGCGAAATCGTCGACCGCGGCCATGCCGTAGACCTGGGTCGCCAGATCGCGCTGGCCGGTGACCGGCGAGCGCGGCGGCCGCGGCGCGCCGCCGGGGCCGCGCTCGCGGTCGATCAGGTAGAACTCGAGCTCGAAGGCGACAACCGGCCGCAGCTTCAGCTCGGCGACGCGCGCCAGCACGGTCTTGAGCACGTTGCGCGGCTCGAAGGGAAAAGGCGTGCCGTCCATCGCCTCGAGGGTCAGCAGCACCTGGGCGCTTGGCCGCTCGGCCCAGGGCACCGGCTGGAGCGTGCCGGGAATGACCTTGGCGAGCTCGTCCGGATCGCCGTCGGAGAAGCCGCGGCCCTTGGGATCCTGGCTCTCGCCGAAGGCGGAAAGCAGGAAGACCGAGCCGGGAAAGGCGATGCCCGGGCCGAACAGCTTGCCGATCTGGCCGATGGGATAGCGCTTGCCGCGCACCACGCCGGAAAGGTCGGAGAAGATGGCATCGACCCAGCTGGTCTCGGGATGGGCCTTCAGGAAGTCGGAGACCTCCTTGGGCAGGGTCTTCTGCGTGTCGGGCATGGTCCGCTTATGGCCCCGAGCGACCGATCCGGTCAAGGCCCTTCGACGGCGGCGTTCCGCCGCCCGATCAGGCGATCTCGGCGATCGCGTCGACCTCGACGGCGACACCGGCCGGCAGCGCGCCGGCCGAGACCGCGGCCCGGGCGTGCCTGCCCTTGTCGCCGAACACCTCGACCATCAGGTCCGAGGCGCCGTTGATCACCTTGGGCTGGTCCTTGAAATCCGGCGTCGAGTTGACGAAGCCGCCCAGCTTGACGATGCGCCGGACGCGGTCGAGGTCGCCGCCGCAGGCCTCCTTGAGCTGCGCGATGATATTGAGCGCGCAGAGCCGGGCCGCCTCCTGGCCCTGCTCGGCCGAAAGGTCGCTGCCGAGCTTGCCCTGGTACTTGAACTCGCCGTTCTCGATCGTCACCTGGCCGGAGACGAAGACCATGTTGCCCGTGACCACGTAGGGCACGTAGTTGGCCACCGCCGCCGCCGCCTGCGGCAGCTCAATGCCCAGCTCCTCAAGTCGCGCGTCGATCTCTCCGGCCATTTCGGCCCTCCCTGTTTTGCGAAGAAAGGCGGCAAGATAGCGGGGCCTAGGCGCGCCGACCAGCCCCCGCGCGACAGAATGCCGGCCGAGGGGGCAATTGTGCAGTGTCAAGGTGAGGCTCAATAGATGTCAAAGATTGATGAATTTCGTCGTCAGTATGATAATGCGACCGGTTGTGAGGAGGGATCGCGAATTCACGTTTCCTTGACACCCAAGCTTGAGGAATGAGTCAGGAACAAGGTCGAATCCGGCCTTTACGACAACGCCAGCGAGGTCGTGCGCGAGGCGCTGCGGCTCTTGCACGAGCACGACGAGGTTCAGCGGCTGAAGCGAGAACGCCTGAGCAAGGCCCTGATAGAGGAGAAGCGCGAGTCCGTGTCGTAAATGACCAAGGTCACGATCCGGCCGGCGGCGCGGGCGGATCTCAAGCGTATCGGCCGCCACACGCAACGTGAATGGGGCAGAGAACAACGCACGCGTTATCTGCGCCAGCTTGAGGAACACATCCTGCTTCTCGCCGACAAACCCAAGCTCGGCAGACCGCGCGACGAGCTGCGTGAGGGCTATTGCAGCCTGCGGGCGGATCGCCATGTGATCTTCAATCGCGAGAAAGCGAGCGGCATCGAAATCGTCCGCATCCTCCACGCGAGCATGGATGCGGGCCGTCATCTGCGATGTGAGATGCCCACTGCGTGACCTGCGGGCACGATTGGCGCTGTGCCGGCGTCAGCCGTCAATCGCGGAAAGACCCGGGGCGGGCCGCCGATGCCGCCCCGGAGGTTGCAGGGAGAACTCAGACGAAGGTCATGGGTAGACCCTTGCCCGAGGCGCCATGGCAGCGCCTCACGAGCAGCCGCTGGTCGAGCCGCAGGTCGCGCACTTGAGGCAGGTCCCGTTGCGGACCAGCGTGAAGTTGCCGCACTCGCCGCAGGAATCGCCCTCGTAGCCCCGCATGCGCGCCTCGCGGACGCGCTCGAGACGCAGGTCGACCCGCTGGACGACGGCGGCCTCGACGGCGACGGCCTCGGCGGGGCCGCCGGTGCCGGCGAGCTCGGGAGTGGCGCCGTTGGTGGCGGCGGTGGTGTCCACCGCGCCGTTCGTCTGGGCGCCGCCGTTCAGGACCACGAGCCGGTTGCGCATGTAGCCGCTGGATGCGATGCGGCGCACGGTCTCGACCACGGCCTCGCGCTCGACCTCCGGCAGATCGCCCTCGTCGGCGCCGCTGCCGATCGAGTCGGGCAGCACGTCGCTGGGCTGGGCGTGGGCCAGGTCGTTGCGGCCCAGGTAGGAGACCGCCAGCTCGCGGAAGATGTAGTCGAGCACCGAGGTCGCCATCTTGATCGCCTCGTTGCCCTCGACCATGCCGGACGGCTCGAAGCGCGTGAAGGTGAAGGCCTCGACGTACTCCTCGAGCGGCACGCCGTACTGCAGGCCGATCGAGATCGCGATGGCGAAGTTGTTCATCAGACTGCGGAAGGCCGCCCCTTCCTTGTGCATGTCGATGAAGATCTCGCCGACCGTGCCGTCCTCGTACTCGCCGGTCCTGAGATAGACCTTGTGGCCGCCGACGATGGCCTTCTGGGTATAGCCCTTGCGCCGCTGCGGCAGGCGCCGGCGCTCGCTGATCCGCTCGACGACCCGCTCGATGATCCGCTCGGCGACGATCTCGGCGCGCTTGGCGGCCGGCGCGGCGGCGATCTCCTCGAGCAGCTCGTCATCGTCCTCGTCCGTGTCGGCGACGCCGAGCGTGGCGGCGGAGAGCGGTTGGGAGAGCTTGGAGCCGTCGCGGTAGAGCGCGTTGGCCTTGAGGCAGAGGCGCCAGGACAGCATGTAGGCGTCCTTGCAGTCCTCGACGGTCGCGTGACTCGGCATGTTGATGGTCTTCGAGATGGCCCCCGAGATGAAGGGCTGGGCCGCGGCCATCATGCGGATGTGGCTCTCGACCGAGAGGAAGCGCCGGCCCTGGTGCCCGCAGGCATTGGCGCAGTCGAACACAGGCAGGTGCTCCTGCTTCAGGCCCGGCGCGCCCTCCAGCGTCATGGCCCCGCAGCAGTAGCCGTTGGCCGCGTCGATCTGCTGCCGGGTGAAGCCGAGCGCCTGCAGCATGTCGAAGGAGACTTCGTTCAGCTCGGCCTCGCTGAAGCCCAGGGCCTTGGTGCAGAACTCCGCGCCCAGGGTCCACTTGTTGAAGGCGAACTTGATGTCGAAGGCGCTGGCCAGGCCGGCCTCGAGCGCCTGCAGGGCCGATTCGGTAAAGCCCTTCTCCTTGAGCGCCGCGTGGTCGATGCCCGGCGCGTCCTTCAGCGTGCCGCGGCCGACCACATAGCGGATGATCGCCTCGATCTCGTTGTCGTCGTAACCCAGCGTGCGCAACGCCTCGGGCACGGTGCGATTGATGATCTTGAAGTAGCCGCCGCCGGCCAGCTTCTTGAACTTGACGATGGCGAAGTCCGGCTCGATGCCCGTCGTGTCGCAGTCCATCACCAGGCCGATCGTGCCGGTCGGCGCGATCACCGTGGCCTGGGCGTTGCGATAGCCGTTGGCCTCGCCCAGCTCCAGCGCCCGGTCCCAGGCGCGCTTGGCGGCGGCGATCAGGGACTGGTCCCGGCACTTGCGGCCGTCGAGGGCGACCGGCGCCATCGACAGCCCCTCGTAGCCGGAGCTCTCGCCATGGGCGGCGCGGCGATGATTGCGGATGACCCGCAGCATGGCCTCGGCGTTTGCGGCATAGCCCGAAAAGGCGCCGAGCTCGCCGGCCATCTCGGCCGAGGTGGCATAGGCGACGCCGGTCATGATCGCCGAGAGCGCGGCACAGACCGTCCGGCCCGCGGCCGAGTCATAGGGGATGCCCTGGGCCATCAGCAGGCCGCCGATGTTGGCGAAGCCCAGGCCCAGCGTGCGGTAGTCGTAGGACAGCCTGGCGATCTGCTTGGACGGGAACTGGGCCATCAGGACCGCGATCTCGAGGGTCAGCGTCCACAGCCTGATCGCGTGCTCGTAATCCTCGACGGCAAAGCCGCCCTCGCCCGCGCGGAAGGCCATCAGGTTGAGCGAGGCCAGATTGCAGGCCGTGTCGTCCAGGAACATGTACTCCGAGCAGGGGTTCGAGGCGTTGATGCGCCCGCCCGCCGGGCAGGTATGCCACTCGTTGATCGTGGTGTCGTACTGCATGCCCGGATCGGCGCAGGCCCAGGCCGCGGCCGCGATCTGCTCCCAGAGGTCGCGCGCCTTGAGCGTCTTGGCGGCCTTGCCGTCGGTGCGCCGGACCAGCTGCCAGTCGTCGTCGGTCAGGACCGCCTCGATGAAGCGGTTGGGCACCCGCACCGAGTTGTTGGAGTTCTGGCCCGAGACCGTGAGATAGGCCTCGGAATCCCAGTCGGTATCGTAGGTCTCGAACTCGATCGCCGTGATCCCCTGGCGCGCCAGCTGGATCACGCGCTGGACGTAGGTCTCGGGGATCATGGCGCGGCGCGCGGCCTTGACCGCCTTTCGCAGGGCGGGGTTCCGCCGGGCATCGAAGGCCGTCTCGCCATCGCCTTCGAAGCAGGCCTCGAGGACGGCGCAGAGGTGCTTGCGGCAGACCTTGGAGCCGGCGACCAGGGCGGCCACCTTGCGCTCCTCGATCACCTTCCAGTTGACGTAATGCTCGATGTCCGGGTGGTCGATGTCGACCGTCACCATCTTGGCGGCCCGGCGCGTGGTGCCGCCGGACTTGATCGCGCCGGCGGCGCGGTCGCCGATCCTGAGGAAGCTCATCAGGCCCGACGACTTGCCGCCGCCCGAGAGCGGCTCGTCCTCGCCGCGCAGGGCCGAGAAGTTGGTGCCGGTGCCCGAGCCGTACTTGAACAGCCGCGCCTCACGCACCCAGAGGTCCATGATGCCGCCCTCGTTCACCAGGTCGTCGCCGACGGACTGGATGAAGCAGGCGTGCGGCTGTGGGTGCTCGTAGGCCGAGCTCGAGCGGGTCAGCCGTCCGGTCTCGTGATCGACGTAGTAGTGGCCCTGGCCCGGCCCGTCGATGCCGTAGGCCCAATGCAGGCCGGTGTTGAACCACTGGGGCGAGTTGGGCGCGCCCATCTGGCGCGCCAGCATGACCCGCATCTCGTCGAAATAGGCCTGCGCATCGGCCTCGCGGTCGAAGTAGCCGCCCTTCCAGCCCCAATAGGTCCAGGTGCCGGCCAGGCGGTCGAAGACCTGCTTGGCGCTGGCCTCGCCGGTCTCGCGCTCGTCCTCGGGCAGTTCGGCCAGCGCGGCCTCGTCGGGCAGCGAGCGCCACAGCCAGGACGGCAGACCCGCCTCCTCGGCGCGCTTCAGGCGGCGCGGGATGCCGCGCTTGCGGAAGTACTTCTGGGCCAGGATGTCGCAGGCCACTTGGCTCCAGCTGGCCGGCACCTCGATGTCGGAGGCCTGGAATACCAGCGAGCCGTCCGGGTTGCGGATCTCGCTCGAGGTCTTGCGGAACTCGATCCCGCGGTACACGCTGTCGGTCTTGTACGGGCCCTTGGCGGCCTTTGTGAAGCGTCGCGCGATGCGCATACGGAGGTTCTCCCTTCAGATGCTTGTCGTTGCTGCCTGCGCTGGCGGGGCAAGGAAGGGCACACTCCGCTCTCGGCCGGTGCCCGGCCCGGCCGCGAAACGCCCCCGCCTGTCCCAAAGACCTGTTGGATACCCGATCATGGCAGGTCTTGTTAGGAAGCAACATGTAACCACAACATGTTGTGGATGTCAGCAATAAAGTGTGAACAATTGGTTAACGAGCCGCAAACCCAGCGGACAGGCGGAAATGCCTGCGAACGGCGGACCCCGCCGACGCGGGTACCGTCTCTAGCTGCCGCCCATCGAAGGCTCGCGGCCCTCCAGGAGCACGGCATCCACCTTCTCGTCGTAGAAGCAGAGCAGGTCCTTGATCTTGGCCACCTCGGGCAGGGGGTCGGGGTAGGTCCAGACGATGTCCTCGTGGAGTCGGCCGCCGACGCGGACCGAGAAGTAGCCCGCCTCGCCCTTGTAGGGGCAGGCGCTGCGCCGATCGGAGGGCTCCAGCAGGTCGGTCCGCACGTCCTCGCGCGGGATGTAGTAGCGCACCGGCAGGCCGGTCTCGAACAGGAAGCGGGCCTTGGTGGTCCTGGCCACGGTCTCGCCGCCCAGCACGACCTCGAGCGGGCGGTGGCTCTCGAGCACGTCGATGCGCACGTAGGGGTCGCGGGCGTGG
>CAMYMY010000044.1 GCA_947259625.1 uncultured Kiloniellales bacterium
GCGCTCTTTACGCTCGGCTGCGTGCTGGTCTTCGCCATCGTGCTCAAGGGTTTCTTCACCGTCGTGCCGGTGCTGCTCGGCATCGTCTGCGGCTATGTCGTGGCGCTGGTCCTCGGCCTGGTCGACTTCGCCCCGGTGGCAGCGGCGCCGCTGTTCCAGGTGCCGGACTTCACCCTCTTCTTCGCCGGCCTGACCGGCGCCACCGGCAGCATTCCCTGGGAGGTCCTGCCGCTGCTGGTGCCGGTCGCGATCGTCACGATCGCCGAGCACATCGGCGACCAGGTCGTGGTCAGCCGCGTGGTCGGGCGCAACTTCCTGGTCAAGCCGGGCCTGCACCGCTCGCTGCTCGGCGACGGCCTGGCGACCATGCTGGCCGGCCTCTTGGGCGGCCCGCCCAACACGACCTACGGCGAGAACATCGGGGTCTTGGCCATCACCCGCGTATTCAGCATCTTCGTGGTCGCCGGCGCTGCGGCCCTGGCGGTCGTGCTCGGCTTCGTCGGCGTGGTGGCGGCCTTCATCCTGTCGATCCCCGTCGCCGTGATGGGCGGCGTGGCCATCGCGCTCTTCGGCGTCATCGCGGCCTCCGGCCTGCGCACCCTGATCGAGGGCAAGGTCGACTTCGGCGAGAAGCGCAACCTCTTGATCGCCTCGGTCATCCTGGTGATCGGCATCGGCGGCGCGGTCCTGAAGATCGGCGACCTGATGGAGATCTCCAGCATGGCGCTGGCCGCGATCATCGGCATCGTCCTGCACGCGGTCTTGCCCGGCAAGGAAACCGCCGGCGATACCGCCGCGATCCTGGGCGAGGACTAGGCGGAGGGACCGTTGGGCGGGGAGGTCGATCGGTCCGACGCCCCCGCCCCGCCCCGAAATCGACTTTCGGATTGCACCTTCAGAAGACCGCGCTCCGAGCCGACTCTGACCCGAATGGGGCTCCCAGCTGGCCCGACTGAAAAGGGCCGGAAGTCCGCGGGGAAGGCTGGAACACCTTTCCCCGCGGAGTGCCGGCTCACGCGCTTCTGTAGAGCTTGGTCAGCACGAATTCGCGGTGGCCCAGCGCCTCCGCCGCGGTGAGGCGGCCGTTGGCGGTGCGGATCGTCATGTCGATGAGGCCGTCGCCCGCCTGGTCCAGGTCCATCTCCCGGCGCAGGATACCCGAGCAATCGAAGTCCACGTGCTCGCCCATGGTCCTGACCGTGCGCGGATTGGCGGTCAGCTTGATCACCGGCTCGATCGGGTTGCCGATGATGTTGCCCTGGCCGGTCGGGAACAGGTGCACGACGAAGCCGGCCGCCGCCTGCAGGGTCACGCACTCGGCCGCCGCGCTGGACGTGTCCATGAAATACAGGCCCGGCCCCTTGGCCGGTTCCTCCGCCGGGGTCAGGACATCGACGTATTCCGCCCGCTTGCCGATCTTCTCCAGGTTGCCGAAGGCCTTTTCCTCGATCGTCGACAGCCCGCCCTCGATGTTGCCCTTGGTCGGCTGGCTGTCGGACAGGTCCGAGGTCTTGTGCGGTTCGATCACCTCGTCCATGTAGGCCTGCCAGGTGCGCAGGAACTTCTCGCCCGCCTCGGGCGTCGCCGCGCGGGTCTTGCAGACCTCCTCGGCCCCGGTCAGCTCCGAGGTCTCGCCGAAGCAGGTGGTCGCGCCCCAGGCGTCAAACTTGTCGATGAAGTTGCCCACCGTCGGGTTGGAGGCCAGGCCCGAAGTCGTGTCCGACTCGCCGCACTTGACCGAGACCCAGAGCTCCGAGACCTCGCAGTCCTCGCGCGTCAACTCGCTCGCCCACTGTAGATATTCCTTGGCCTGGCGGGAGGCCGCGGCGATGGTGGCGATGTCGCCGTTCTGTTCGATGGCGAAACCGGCCACGGGCTTGCCGGTCTTCCTGATTCCCTGGACGATGATGTCGGTCCAGCCGGGCTCGATGCCGATGACCACGACGGCCGCCACGTTGGGATTGGCGCCGGTGCCGATGAGGGTGCGGAAGTGCAGGTCCAGGTCGGCGCCGAACTGCAGCCGGCCGTAGGGATGGGGAATGGCGAGCGTGCCCTTGATGTTGTTCGCCACCGCCTCGCAGGCGGCGTTGGACAGATCGTCCAGCGGCAGGATGACCACGTGGTTGCGCACGCCCACGCGGCCGTTCTCGCGGCGGTAGCCCCGGAATGTCGGTTTGCTCATGGCCCTACCACCTCTTGGTCTTGATGTTGTGGACGTGGACGTGGCGGCCCTTGCCGATGTCGGCGACGGCCTTGCCGATGTCGTGACTGTACTTGGTGATCGTGTCGCCGGCGGCGATGTCGCCCAACGCGATCTTGTGACCCAAGGGAATGGCGTCGAGGGCCTGGATGGAAAGCGTTTCGTCGATCTCCATCAGCCAGCCGGAAAGTTGCTGTCCGGCTTCGACGCCCTCGACCACGACGACACCCACGGTGTCCTTGGTCTCGTGTACCAGGAAGTCCGGTTTGGACAATGTCTCCTCCTTCGCGGAAAGGTTGGAATGGGTACCTCTGGGTTTAAGAACGATCTTCGCCGATTACGAAGACAAGATCGACCTGATCATGAAGGACGGCGTGATCTACAACAATGCGCTGTAACACGGAGGCTTCACAGTGCGGGACTTCAGGGGAATTGACCATGCCTGCTATTTGCCAGAATCACCCCGACCGATGGCGCCAGCTGGACGGCCGGTCTACGATCCGATGGCTGAGCTTCGGGTCAGCGACCATGACGGACCGAGACGGGTCGCGCGCGATCGCTCGCCCGACGTGCCGCGGCTCCCAGCCCGGCGCGGACGTCGAGGCCGGGATGAGATGCACGAGGCGCCGGTGCGGCTAGTCGAGTCCCAGTTCCCTCTGTTTCTTCTTCGACAGCCCGCGCGAGACGATGCGATGGGATTGGCGCAGATAGTCTTTCAGGTCGCCGTCCGGCAGCCCCGGCTGTGCATAGTGCTGGATCCACTTCATGCCGCGAGACGCAAGATAGGGCGCCGGGCGCAGGCCCGGCTGATCTTTCAGAATCTCATAGGAGAGCTCGCTCACCTTGAAGGTGAACCCCGGTTCTCCATCCCCCCAGCCGCCGATGGCGAAGACCTTGCCGCCGACCTTCCAGACATGCGAGCCACCCCACTGGACCACATGAGTGGTGGCGGGCAGAGAGAGGCAGAACGCGTTGAATTCGTCGTAGGTCACTTGAATCCGTCCAGAATGCGGGATCCGTGTCCCGGGGCGTGGTGTCGGAGCGGCGGGCGCCTCACGGGATCCGGCGGCGGCGGTTGATGCGCCGTTTCCGGGTCGGTCCGGCGGCGCCGGTTTCGATGTGCTTCCATCCGTCCGGCGGCACGGACTCGCCCGCGACCAGATCTTCGAACTTCGCCCGGATACGCGCGTCGACAGCGGGATCGAGGGCGGCGGAGTTGGGGGTCGAGAGGATATCGAGCGCCTTGTTCATCGCGCGCTGGTGGATGGTCGAGGCTCCTTCCCGCTCCCACTGCTCGCGCAGCTTGCGGTCCGCCAGCTCGGGCAGAAAGGTCGCCGTGTGCATGCGCTCCAGGGTCTCGGGGTTGGCCGCGAACATGCCGGCCGGCCCGGTCGCCTTGATCTCCTTGAGCGACGCCGCGCCCTCGGAGAAGCCAAAGCCTTCGCGCACGCGCTTGATCATCAGGGCGATCTCGTTGTCGATCACGGCCTGGCCGAAATCGAAGGACATCAGGGCGTCCTGAAGACCGCCCATGACGATGAAATCGACCCCCGCCACGGCCCCCAGGAGCGGCGACATGCCCTTCTCGAAGCCCGCCTGGGCATCGGCGGTCTTCGCGTTGGTCAGACCGAGATAGCCGCCGGCGGGAACGTCGTAGAAGCGGGCCATCTGACAGACCGCGGCGTTCATCATGCCGATCTCGATCGCGCCCGGCGCGTAGGCGCCGTCGCGCATGTCGGCGAAGACCGGCAGGAAGTTATAGATCTGCGCGGTTCCGGGCTTCGACATCTGGGCCAGGGTTGCCGCGGCCAGCCATTCGGCGTTCATCAAGGTCAGCATGCCGGGCAGCGAAAGCGGCGTGCTCAAGCCGCCCATCGGGGCGATGGTGCCGTAGGCGGTGACTCCGTTCTCGGCATAGAACATCAGCATTTCCGTGCTGTCGTAGTCCATGGTCAAGGGCGAGACGATCGAGCAGTAGCCGAAATTGATGAAGGGCCGCTCCCAGAACGCCGCCTTCGACCCGGCGATCAGCTCGCCGAGCTCGAGCACCTGGGCCGCCTCACGGACATCGATCACCGAGGTCCGGCAGGGCTTAACGCAGTTCTTCAGGGCGGGATAGAAACGCGACAGGCTGAACTGCCCGCTCGGCGCATCGTCGGCCAGCGTCGATATGGAGAACACGTCGAAGCCGGGAAGCGCGTTGACCAGATGCGCGATGCGGGCGATGTCGTCCGATCCCGCCCGGCGCGCCTGTCCCGTCACCGGGTCCACGATGTCTGGCGCGGAGCTCGCCGTCGCGACGACCGGAAGCCTGCGCGGAAAGGTGACGTCACACGAGGGATCGCGGCCGCGCAACGTGATCGTCGGGGGCACCAGGGCGCGGTAGCGCTCGACGACGGCGGAGGGGATGCGGACGGTCTCGGTCGCGGGATCGACCCGGGCGCCGTGCCGGGCGAAGCGCTCGCGCGCCTTCTCGTTGCGAACCAGGAGTCCGGCCTCCTCGAGGATCTCGAGCGAGGCCGCGTGGACGTAGCGGACCTCGTCGCCGGTGAGGAAGGAGAAGAAGTCCATCGAATCGCCACCGCGGGGCTGCCTGCGGGAACTCTAGGCGGCGCCGGGCCGCGCCGGCAAACGATAATTGCCGGATCGTGTCCCCCAAGGGATGGTGCAAGCGCGGCGGGCGCCTCGCGGTATCCGGGTTAAGAATCCGACTCGAAATGAAGTCCACGATTTCAAATGGTTAGCAAACCCTCCTTGTCATCGCCGGGCTTGACCCGGCGATCCAGGACAACGTTAGAGGCCGGCAACTCCTGGATGGCCGGGTCAAGTCCGGCGATGACAAGCTCTGGCGTGGCGCTGTCAACGTTATGATCTACCTTCATCTATTTTGGATCAGGCGCTAAGGCTGTGGCATGGCGCGGAAACCTGTGCTTCAGTCACTGCCGAGCGAGCGTCACTCTGAAAGGAGGCGGCCCTTGGAACCGACGAAGGACGCGAGTCCCCACTACGAAGTCGAGCGCCGGGCGATTCATCTGGAGCGTCCCGGCTTCCGCATCAACGAGCTCGAGATCTCGCCGAGCCAAAGCGTGCCCTGGCACTACCACAGCCATATCCGGGACACCTTCTACGTCCTCGAGGGGCGACTCCGGATCTTCCTGCGCCAGCCCGAGGAAGAGGTGTGCCTCGATCCCGGCGACGCCTATTCCGTGGCGCCGCGCCGCCCGCACCACGTCACTAACGGCGGCGGCGGCTCGACGACCTTCCTCGTGCTGCAGGGCGTGGGCGAATACGATTTCGTCCTGCTCGTCTAGGCGCGCGAAGGGGCAGTCATGGTCGCGGCGGCGAAGAAGATCTTGGCGGCGCCCGAGGGCGCGCCCTGGCTCGTCCTGGTGCACGGCCTCTCCGGCGACCATCGGGTCTTCTCGGAGCAGGTGCGGGCCTTTGAGGACCGCTACCGCATCCTCCTGGTCGACCTGCCGGGACATGGGCTCTCGGCCGGCGTGCCGGGGCCTTTCGGGCATCACGAGCTGGCCGGCCACGTCCGGGGCGCGCTGGACGAGGCCGGGCTCGCGCGCCTGCACTACTGGGGCACCCATACGGGGGCGGCGGCCGGCCTTCTGCTCGCGCTGCGGCAGCCGGACCGCTTCGCATCGCTGATCCTGGAAGGTGCGGTGCTGCCCGGACGCGTCCCGTCCAGCGTCGCGCGCGAGCTTTCCGCGACCCTCGAAGTGCTCGAAGCCGAAGGGCTGGACGCGGCCAAGCGCCGCTGGTTCGACGAATCCGGCTGGTTCGAGGTGATGCGCAGCCGCCCGGACGAGTGCCGGGCCGAGGCGCACCGGCGGATCGTCGCGGACTTCGGCGGCGCACCCTGGAGCGACCCCGGCGCGCCGCGCCCCGTGGCGCCGGTCGAGGCGGACCTGGCGGCGCTCGAGGTTCCGGTGCTGACCTACAACGGCGCGCACGACCTCGCCGACTTCATCGCGGTCGCGGACGAGCTGGAGGCGCGACTCCCCAACCTTCGGCGTCATTCGATCGCCGAGGCAGGCGGCTTTCCGGCCTGGGAGTTCCCGGCGCGCGTCAACGCCCTGGTCCGGGACTTCCTGGACGAAATCGACAGCGCCACGCGACCCGCGCCCTGAGGCCCCGCCGCCTCGGCGGGGCCTATCGTCTTAAACCGGGCTGCCTCTGCCTCAGCAACCCGCCACGCACTTTCCGTTGCCGTTGAATTCCAGCGTGCGGCCGCTCAGCGGCAAGTGCACGGGGACCTTGACCGCCTTCGTGAAGGTCTCGGTCTTGGTGCCTGCGCGCAGCTTGCCGTCCTGGGTCGCCTCCTCGTTGGCGTGCGAGGCGATCACCGAGGCCGGCTTGACCAGCTCGTTGATGACATAGGCGGCCTCGGTCGGCCCGGTCGTGAAGATGCCGCCGATGTTGAGCACCGCCAGGTTGGCCTTGTAGTGCCGCCGGACCACGAGGTCCTGTTCGGCCGTGATGCCCGTGTCGCCGGACAGATAGGCGACCAGCCCGTTGCTGAACGACAGGACGTAGCCGCCCGGCGGGCCGACATAGGCGGTCAGGCCGTTGGCCTTCAGCGCCGCGGCATGCTCCTCGTCCAGAAAGGCCGCGTTGAGGCCGTTGCTGTGCACCGCCGGGACGCTGGCGACGCTGACGCCGCCGACCTTGCGCATGGCGCCGAAGCGCACCAGCTGGACCAGCTTGGGATCGCCGCCGAGCGACTTGATCTTCTGGGAGAAGAAGCTCGCCATCTCGCCGCCGACCAGGAACTTCGCCTGCTTGGCCATGACGATATTCACGCTGTTCGAATTGGGCGCCGCCGCGACCGCGAACTCGGGCGCGCCGCAGGCGCCCGCGTTGACGCCCGCGATATGGCGGTCGCCCAGGTGATCGCCGTGCACGTGGCTCAGCAGCACGGCATCGACCTTGCCGAGCCGCGGGTCGTCCGGGCCGCTCACCGTGCGCCCGGCATCGTAGAGGATGCGCGTGCCGTCCGGGTCCTCGAAGATCAGTGCCCGGTCGAGCCGGCAGAACTCGCCATCGTGGCTCCCCAAGGGGGTGACCTTCACGTTGGCGGCCCCGGCGGGCCCCACCGCCGCGCCGATCATGGCGACGGCCAGCGCCGTCAGTATCACGGGTATGCTTCTCATCGTTCACTCCGTTCCTGGTTTCTTCCCAGCCGATTCGATCGGCGACCACGGTCCGGCTTTTCGAGAGCCGGCCAATTGCCTCCCATACTAGCCCCGATCTCCCAGCTGGCAACTAGGAGTTTGCCCTACCCTTCAGCGGTTGGATCGCGCAAGGCCTCCAGGTAGCGTCACAAGTTCGCGGCGCGAGGCAGGGCCGATTTGCCCTTTTCTCGAAACGCTCTTAGTTTCAAGTTATGATCTACTAGTCCAAAAGAGCGATAGGACCACCCGGGGATAGTCCGCACAGGCATGACGGTCGGCTCGAATTTACGATACTCGGACGGCAATTGGTTCGATCGCTTCCACGGCCCCTTCGCCGTGCTGGGAACCGTCGTCCTGCTGGAGCTGTCCCGCCTGTTGGGCCTCTCGGCGCCGAATCCACAGCTTTTCACGGCGCTTGCGATCACCTATGCAGCCTATCGGGGCGGCTATGCCGGCGGTCTGGCCGGTGCGGCCATCGGCGTCGCCTATGCCTTCTATTTCTTTTCCTCGCCGGACGACCTGTTCCATTACACGGCGACCGACCGGGCAAAGGTCGTCGTGAACATCATAACGCTTCCGGCGATCGCCCTCTTGGTGAGCAGGTTGAACCAACGCTTGGCGGCGAGCCTCCACGGCCGCACCGAACGCTTCATAGAGAGCGCCAACGCACCGGTTCTGGGCGTCGACCGGAACGGCAAGGTGACCCTCTGGAACAGCAGCCTGGAGAAGGCGACCGGCTGGTCGGAGCGGGAGCTGAAGGACCGGAGACTGGCGGACCTGTTGCCGAGCGAAGAGCAGAAGGCCGCGTTCCGGGAGGCCTTCGAGGCTGTCCTCGACGGGCACGACACCTCGAGCCTCGAGTTGTCCATTTCCACCAGGAGCGGGGGTTCCATCCAACTCCTCATCAGCTTCACGCCCAAGTTCGACACGCGAGACAACATCGCAGGGATGACTGGCGTCGGCCAGGACATCACCGAACGAAAGAAGGCAGAGGGCGCCCTGAAGGAGAGCGAGCTGAAGCTCCGCGAAATCCTCGAGAACAGTCCGCTCGGTATCGCGATCGTCTCCCACGACGTGGACGGCACTCGAATGACCGGCGACCGATTGTTCGTGAACAGCGCGCTGGTTCAGATGTTCGGCGGAAGCTCCCGCGAGAGCTTCATAAATGCGGAGATCCAGGACAGCTGGGTCGACCTCAAGCAGTTGAAGGCGATCGAGGAGGTCCTCAGGAGCCGCCGCGACCTCGTCGATTTCGAGGCCCGGCGGCGGCGCAGGGACGGGACCGAGTGGTGGGTTTCGATGAACACGCGCCCGATTCGCTTCGAAGGCCAGGACTGTACCATGGTCTGGCATTTCGACATCACCGAGCGCAAACGGATCGAAGAGACACTGAAGCAAAGCGAGGAGCGTTTCAGGGCGTTCATCGAGAACTCGCCCTCGGCGATCCTGATCAAGGACGTCGAAGGCCGCTATCTCGTCGCCAACAGGCGCTGGCACGGCTGGTTCAATCCCGGGGGCAGCGAGATATCCGGAAAAACGGTCTTCGATTTCTACGAGGATGAGCACGCGCGCGAAATCACGCGAACCGATCGCGAGGTCGTTAGAACAGGAACGCCGGTCGAGATGGAATTGGAGACCCCCTTCGCGGACGGCACGAGCCGCGTCACCCTGCTGCAGAAGTTCCCGATTTTCGACCCGGAGGGAAGAATCACGGCGATCGGCGGCATGAATACCGACATCACCGAGCGCAAGTCCATGGAGGAGCAGCTTCGTCAAGCGCAGAAGATGGAGGCGGTCGGCCAGCTTACCGGCGGCGTGGCCCACGACTTCAACAACCTGCTCGCGGTCATCATGGGCAATGCGGAGTTGCTCGAGAGCCGGCTGGGAAGCGAGGACAGGCGCTATCGAGCGATCCTTCGGGCAGCCACGCGCGGGGCCGAGTTGACGCAGCGGCTGCTCGCCTATTCGCGCCAGCAGCCGTTGCGGCCGCAGGCGCTCGGTCTCGCGGCGCTCGTCGAGGGCATGTCGGAAATGCTCGCGAGGACCTTGGGCGAGACCATAAATATCGAGACCAGGCCGGACGCCGATCTCTGGAACGCCCTGGCGGATCCCGGCCAAGTGGAGAGCGCGCTCTTGAACCTGGCGCTCAATGCGCGCGACGCCATGCCGGACGGCGGGAAGCTGACCATCGAGTGCCGGAACGCCTGCCTGGACGAGGCCTTCGTGGCGCGGACCCCGGAGGCGGCGGCGGGGGACTACGTGCTGCTGGCGGTGAGCGACACGGGAACGGGCATGTCGGCGGAGGTTCAGGCGCACGCTTTCGAGCCCTTCTTCACGACCAAGGAAGTGGGCCAGGGCAGCGGGCTGGGGCTTTCGATGGTCTACGGCTTCGCCAAGCAGTCCGGCGGGCATGTGATCATCGACAGCAAGGAAGGCAACGGCACGACGGTCGAGATCTACTTGCCACGGGCCGCGGAGCTCCCGGCGGCGGCGGCGAAGACCGCGGCGCGCGAAGACATACCGAACGGTCGCGGCGAAGTCGTTCTGGTGGTCGAGGACGATGACGGCGTGCGGTCCCTCGTCGTGACGATGCTGGAGAGACTGGACTATCGCGTGATCGCCGTTCCGGAGGCGGACCAGGCCCTCGAGGCCCTGGACGCCGAGCAGGTGGAGGTCGTCCTGTCCGACGTCGTGCTGCCCGGCGGCATGAGCGGCCCGGAATTCGCCGAGGAAGCGGGACGGCGCCATCCCGGCACGAAGATCGTCTTCATGTCGGGCTATCCGGCGGAGGTCGCGAAACATCCCGGACTATGCACTCCTGAAAGCATCCTGCTGAACAAGCCCTTCGAAAAGGGACAACTCGCCAAGGCCCTGCGCCAAGCGCTCGACTGAAGACGCCGCGAGGGTCCCTGCCCTGCCGGACGCGCCCCCTCGGCGCGCGACGAGGATCACGCGACCCGCAGCTGCCCGAATGGCACGACCTTGTTGTCAACGTCGTGGCCAATGTCGGCGCGGCCGAGATAGGGGATGCCGGATTTTTCGCACCAGTGGCGGGCCACCTCCTCCTCGCTCTGTCCGAAGTCCGGGTCGTTGGGCGGAATGTCGCTGCAGCGGCCAAGCCGGATGCCCGCGGCCTTCCTGATGCCGGGGTTGCTGGTGATGTGGAACAGTGAGCGGTCGATCGCGTACATGTATTCGGAGACGTCCTCGAGCAGGAGCACGTGGCCGGCGAGGTCCGGCTGAAATGGCGTGCCGAGCAACTTGCTGAGCACTGTGATGTTGAAGGCCGCCAATTTCGATTCCGCCGAAACGCCGGCCTCCAGCGTGTCGGGCGCGCGCTCGACCAGATAGGCGAGTGCCCGCCCGACGGCGGCGTCGCCGCCTGCGCGGTTGATGTCGCCGGGCATGGGGCCGTGGACCAGGCCCTGAAAGCCTTCCTTGTAGAGCCCCGCCAGCAGAGTGCCGACATCGCTGTAGCCCAGATAGGCCTTGCTCCTGGCGGCCTCCGTCAGCTTCGGGATCACGTCCTCGGCCAGACGACACGAGCCGTAGCCGCCGCGCGCGAACCACAGGGCGTCGTAGCTTTCGTCGTTGGCGATCTCGAGGAAGGCCTGTGCGCGGACCGCATCGCCGCCGGCAAAATGGCCGGAGGACAAGAAGCATTGCGGATGGAAAACGAGCTCGACGGCACGATCGGGATAGAGACCGGCGGCGACCTCCGCGACCCGCTCGGCGACGGCGGCGTCGATACGCGAGCCGGGCGCCATCACGCCGATCTTGGTTTGCTGTCCAGGCACGCGATCGCTCCTTGTGGTCGGCGTTCTTGTCAGGCCCGCCCCGCCGCTGTAGTCATCGGCGGATGACCCAAGCCAGAGAGTACTTCTTCTGCGGTATCGGCGGCAGCGGCATGCTGCCGCTGGCCTTGATCCTGCAGTCCCGGGGCTGTGTCGTGGCGGGCTCCGACCGCATGCTAGACCAAGGGAGGACGGCGCAGAAGTTCGATTTTCTGCGCGCCCGCGGCATCCCGCTGCACGCCCAGGACGGCAGCGGCCTCACCGGCGCGGACCAGATCCTGGTCACCTCGGCCGCGATAGAGGACAGCGTGCCCGACGTGCAGGCGGCCCGGCGCCTCGGCGCGCGCGTGATGACCCGCGCGGAGCTGCTGGCCGAGGTATTCAACGCCGCGCCGCACAGCATCGCCCTGGGCGGCACCAGCGGCAAGTCGACCACGACCGGCATGCTCGGCTGGATCCTGCACGCGGTCGGGCGCCATCCGACGATCATGAACGGCGCCGTGATGAAGAACTTCATCACGCCCGACACGCCCTTCGCCAGCGCCGTGGTCGGCGACGGCGAGGTCTTCGTCAGCGAAGTGGACGAGAGCGACGGCTCGATCGCCCTCTACAGCCCGCGGGTCGCCGTTCTGAACAACATCACCCTGGACCACAAGTCGCTGGACGAGCTGCGGGCGCTGTTCCGCGACTTTACCGCCAAGGCCGAAACCGTGGTCCTGAACCTGGACGATCCGGAGAGCGCCTCGCTGGCCGCCGGGATCGCGCCCGCCAACACGATCGGCTTCAGCCTGAGCGACCCCGCGGCGGATCTCCTGGCCGGCGAACTCGCCCCGGCGCCCGACGGCATCGCGTTCGAGGTGACGGAGCGCGCGACAGCCGCCCGCGCGCGAGTGCGCCTCCGCGTGCCGGGACGGCACAACGTGGCAAACGCGCTGGCCGCCCTCGGCGCCGCGCGCGCCTGCGGCGTGACGTTGTCGGACGCGGCCGCCGCGCTCGACGGCTTCGACGGCCTACGGCGGCGGCTCGAGTTCGTCGGCGAAGCCAAGGGCGTGACGGTGATCGACGACTTCGCCCACAATCCGGACAAGATCGACGCCACCCTGGCCACCCTGCACGCCTTTCCCGGGCGCCTCCTGGTCCTGTTCCAGCCCCACGGCTTCGGCCCCCTGCGCCTGATGAAGGACGCGTTCATCGACTGCTTCGCGCGCCATCTGCACGACGATGACGTCCTGATCATGCCCGACCCGGTCTATTTCGGCGGCACGGTCGAGCGCAGCGTTACCAGCCAGGACATCGTGGACGGCGTCCAGGCGCGCGGACGCCCGGCCTTCGCCTTCCCCGAGCGCCCCGCCTGCGGCGACAAGCTCCTGGAGCTCGCCCGCCCGGGCGACCGCATCGTCGTCATGGGCGCCCGCGACGACACCCTGGCCCTCTTCGCCGCCGAGCTGGTCGAGCGGTTGAAGGCGTAGGTTCCGGCGCACTGGAGCGGAAACGGGGACTGGCTCGCAGTCGCGTCAGCGGCTGTGTGCCTGTCCCCATTTTCGCGGCCTCACTGACCACCGTCTTGGCAGCGGCCCGGGAAAGCGGGACAGGCACCTTTTCGCTCGCGCGAAAACGAGCCAGTCCCGGTTTCCCTCTACTGAACTTGGCCGGTTCTGGTGGCTACGACCGGACCGCCGCCTTGCCCCCCTCCCCCGATATCGCACCCGCTTAAGCCTCCCTTAAGCTTGCTGGGGTACAAGGGCCGATCCTGCGGAGGACTGCCCCATGCGACGGATCCTGGCCACGGCCCTGTTGCTCGCGCTCGCTGCCTGCTCGAGTTCCTCGGGCATGGGCGAAGCGGAATGCCAGACGGCCGACTGGCGGGCGATCGGCTACGAGGACGGCGCTCAGGGCTACAGCCCCGAGTCCTTCGGCGGGCGCCGCAAGGCCTGCGCCGAGCATGGCGTCACCGCCAAGTTCGATGCCTACCAGAGCGGCCACGCCGAAGGCCTGGCACGCTTCTGCCGGCCGCAGAACGGCTATCAGCTCGGCACCCGCGGCCAGCGCTATACCGGCATCTGCCCGGCCCACCTCGAAGGCGCGTTCCTCGCCGCCCACGCCGACGGCTACGGCCTCTACGAGCGACGGGCCGCCATCAACCGGATCGGCAGGCAGCTGAGTTACAGCAAACGGCGGGCCAGCGAGATCGAGTATCTCGTGGTCGAAAAGACGACGCTGATGCTCTCGCCGACCCTCCTGGCGACCGAGCGGGCGCTCATCGCCGTCGAGCTCAAGCAGCTCGTGGAAGAAAAGACCGAGATCGAACGCTCGATCCCCCAGCTCGAGGTCGACCACGTCGAGGCCCAGCGCGACTACGAGGCCTATCGCAACCACGTCGCCAACCGCCACCGCGGCTGACGGTCACAGAGCGGGCGCGGTGCACGGTTCCACCGGAAATTCGGCGCGCAGGTGCGCGGTCTCTGGAAACGGCTTGCACGCCAACGTCACCGCCGTTTCCGGACTCGCTGCCGTGAATTCCCCGGTCCCTGGGCTCAACGCCCATCGGCCAGCGCTCACTCGGTTGGCCGCCAGGCCTCGACGAGGCGCTCGGCCTGGGCCAGCTCGGCGGCGGTCATGAGCGCCGCGATCTCCTTGCGGCGCTGCGCCGCCCACCGCCGGCCCTGGGCGGCGGCGAGCGACAGCCAGAGGTGGGCCTGGACGAGGTCGCGCGGGACGCCCTCGCCCCGGCTGTAGAAGTCGCCCAGGTTGAGCTGGGCGACGGCATCGCCCTGTTCGGCCGCCCGGCGGTACCAGCGAACCGCTTGCGCGAGGTCGGCGCGCGGGCCGAGGCCGTCCCGGTAGAGCCCGGCCAGGGCGACTTGGGCCTCGGCATCCCCGGCCTCGGCCAAAGGCCGCCAGGCCTCGAGGGCGCTTTCGAAGTCGCCGGCGTCGAGGGCCGCCAAGCCCTCTGCGAAGTCCGCGCGGGATGGCGGCGCCCCGGCCGCGAGCAGCAGGGCCGCGAGCGCAAGGGCGTGCGCAGCGGCCCTACCGCCGAAGCCGGTCATGCGGGTCGCCTAGCGTGCCGCGCGGTAGTCCGCCGGCAGGAACATCATCGAGTCGGCCTCGGGCGCCACGGACATGTGGCAGCCGATGCAGAACTCGACCTTGGCGGAGCCCTTGCCCTTGGTCGTCCCGAACATCGAGCCGTCGGGCATGACCATGGTGTAGCGCCAATCGTCGCTGGCCGCGTGGAAGCCCTTGCTCATCTTCTCCATGACGAACAGCGGCCCGACGACCAGCGCGCCGTCGGCCCGGACCGA
>CAMYMY010000045.1 GCA_947259625.1 uncultured Kiloniellales bacterium
ACCTTGCCCAAGAGCTTCTCGTACTTCGAAATGTCCCTGAACGCTCTTGCCGTCGTATCCCTGAGCGCGCTCTTGCAGCGTTTGCCGAGGCTGATGGCGCCGGGGATGTGGCCCTTTGCGTAGTCCTTCAAATCCCTGCAGTCGACGACGACCCAGTCCGCCTTCCCGATATTTGCTTTCACCGTCTCCGGCGTCACGAGCAGATCCGGATTAGCCCACTGCGCGGCCGTGGCGGTCCCAGCCCAAGCGGTGAGAGCGAGGCCCAGAACGCCGAAAACGAAGAACCGCCATACTGATAGTCTTATCATAAACCGCCTCCTTTAGTGTTGATACGGAGCGATGCTCGCGCGTGCTCCTAGCCGACCCTGACAGCGGGGAGTGTCCCCAGGCGCGACATCGTTGCGTGGCCCATTTCAAAGGGCTCGAACCAAGAGCGACGAGCAGCGCAGAGCATGCAACCAGAGGACGAAACAGACCAGGGCACGTAACCGTTGCAACAGGCGGGCAAAAGTGCCCCCCGGCCCCCCGTGTTCTGCCTGCACTGGCGCATATTCCCCACATAGTACTGGATTGTTATCCAGCCGGCATTGATTAGGAATGATGCATATACATCATGCCATTAGTTCGCGGCCGGGCCGGAGACCACGGAACGTGAAGGCTTTCGGCTTTCGTGGCGAGGGCTGGTATGCTCCGGCCATGGCGGAATCAGGCCTCATCTCGGTCATCATCCCCAACTACAATGGCGAGGCCACGATCGGGCTCTGCCTCGAGGCGGCGCTTGCGTCCGACTACGGGAACTTCGAGGTGCTCGTCGTCGACGACGGCTCGCAGGACGGCTCCGTCGACGTGATCGGCAAGTACCCCTGCAGGTTGATCAACCTGCACCGCCGCCACGGCGCTTCCGCGGCAAGGAAAGCCGGCGCGTCGAACAGCAAGGGCGGGATCCTGTTTTTCACGGATGCCGATTGCCTCCTGGCGAATGATACCCTCTCCATCGCGTACAGGGACATATCGGCATACGGGCCGGACGTCATAATCGGGGGAACCTATACGAGGACGCCCAACGACGACGACTTCTTCAGCACGTTTCAGTCCGTCTTCATCAATTACTCGGAGGCCAAGCGGCCGGAGGCCCCCGACTATGTCGCCACGCATGCCATGGTCGTCGATGCCGGGACGTTTCGCAAAGGGCGGGGCTTTGCCGAGGATTTCCTGCCGATTCTCGAGGACGTGGAGTTCAGTCACAGGATGCGCCGGGCAGGATGCCGCCTGGTCATGAACCCCGCCATCCAAGTTCGGCACATCTTCGGCTTCTCGTTGGTCCGGTCGCTTCGCAATGCCGTCGTCAAGTCCATGTACTGGACGGTCTACTCGCTTGGCAACAGGGACCTTCTCGCGGATTCCGGCACCGCCTCGCTCGAGCTGAAGATCAACGTGGCAGTCTGTTTTCTGGCATTGGTCCTGCTCGGTTGCTACGGCCTCTTCGATAACACGCTCGTTCTCCTGCCCCTTTCCCTGATGATCGCAGCGAACCTCTACATCAGCCGGGGATTGCTGAGGGCCTTTCATGAAGCCAAGGACTTGTGGTTCGCCATCGCCGCAGCGCTATACTATGCTTTCGTGTATCCGATTGCCGTGGGCGCCGGTGTGCTCGCCGGGGCGGTCAGGTCATTCGGACCCGATGGCCGGAGATGAGACGGGAGGGCCGCCGATGTATTCGCCGCTGCGCCATATTCCCTCCGTTTTCGGGAAGGGGCGGCCCATACAGCTTACCTTCTTCGTCACCCGAAAATGCAACGCGCGGTGTCCCTACTGCTTCTATCTGAGAGGCGATCGCGAGGCCGCGGACGCAGCCGAGACCGCGGCGGACGAGCTCTCGCTCGGCGAGATTAGGGAGATAGCCTCGTCCCTCGACCGGTTGCTGTGGGTCGCTTTTTCCGGGGGGGAGCCCTACCTGCGCAGGGACCTCGTCGAGATCAGCAAGGTTTTCTACGACCGGAACCGGCCATCGTTCCTGCTCTATCCGACAAACGGCTCGCTGCCCGAACTCATCGCGGCGAATACGGAACGGATCCTCCAGCACTGCGACAAGAGCGTGGTCGTCGTCAAGCTGTCGCTCGATGGGCTGAACGGCGACCACGACGCGCTGCGCGGCCTGCCCGGCGGCTTCGACAAGGTCATGGCGACCCACCGGCTTCTTGCCGGGCTTGCCGAGAGATTTCCGAACTTCGAGCTGGGCATCAACACGGTGTTCTGCTCCGAGAACCAGGACTCGATGGACGAGATCATTGATTTCGTCGGCGATCTTCCGGACGTCACGACGCATACAATCTCGCTGGTCCGCGGCGACTTGGCCGAGGCCCACTACAAGGAGGTGGATCTCGACAAATACAGCCGCGCGATAGACCGGCTCGAAAGCGGCCTCAGGAACGGCACCTCGGACATCCACCGCTTTAGAGGGGCCCGCTTCAAGGCCGGGCAGGACATTCTGCAGCGTCGTCTCATCCTTCGGACCCTGCACGAGGGCAGGAGACAAATACCCTGTTATGCGGGAGGCCTGAGCCTGGTCCTGACGGAATCAGGAGACGTCTATCCCTGTGAAATCCTGGCGGAGAGCTTCGGAAACATCAGGGACCATGATCATGACATGGGGAAACTGCTTCGATCGGCCAAGGGCAGGACCGTCCTGGAGTCGCTTTCGGACAACGAGTGCTACTGCACACACGAGTGCAATTTCATAACGAACATCCTGTTCAACCCGCGCCTCTATCCCGCGCTGGCCAAGGAGTGTCTGCAGCTATAAGGCGGCCACTCGGCTCCGTTCACGGCCTTCCGCCTTCCGTCTTCCGGAGACGAAGACCGTCCTGTCGGCCCACAACCAGAACAGGCTCTTGATCCCGCGGACGGCCGCCTTGACGTCGCTGGGCGTTCGTAGTGCGCAGATCCTTCGCACTAGGAAGGACGGCCGGGAGTAGAAGCGCCGGAACGCCAGTTGCCGGAGCGCCAGGATGTCGTCCCTGGTCATCGTGTCGGGAACGAAGGCCGCCCCCTGATATGTGAAATCCCCGAGGTCGCCGGACACGGCGCCGTATTCCCGCGCATGATCATAGAGGTGGGTGCCCGGGAAGGGCGTCAGCGCATGGAAGTTCGCCAGGTCGGGATCGAGCTCTATCGCGAAATCTATGGTTCTCAGGGCGTCCTCGACGGTTTCGCCGGGTATGCCGATTAGAAACGGCGTATTGACCCGAAGCCCCACGTCCTTCGCGGTCCGCACGGCCCGGCGCAGCTGGTCGAGGGTTATGCCCTTTCGGAGCGTGTTGAGGTTTCTCTGCACCCCGCTTTCGGCGCCGATCAGGATGGCCCAGCAGCCCGCATCCTTCATGGCCCTGAGCAGCGGCTCGTCCACCTGGTTCGCGCAGGCCGAGGCAAACCAGGTGAAATCCAGCCCGCGAGCCTTGATCTCCCGGGACATCGCCATGGCCCGGTCGTAGTCGGCGGCGAAGGAATCGTCGATGAACTTGATCTCGCGGTATCCCTGTCGGAGGCACTCTTCGATCTCCTGCAGGACGTTCTCGACGCTCCTGAAACGGACCCCGCTCGCGCCGCTCTTCCTGTCCTTGTCCATTTGCCAACAGAAGATGCAGCGTCTGCTGCAGCCCCTCGAGGTGAGGACGACGGCGACGGGCTTCCTCTTGTAGGTCGCGGGCGCCGGAAGGTATGCGCTCTGATCGCCCAGCAGCCCCCGTGCCGGGAACGGCAGCTTGTCCAGGTCCTCGAGCAGCGGCCTCGGCGGATTGCGAACGATCCTCGAGCCCTGCCTGAAGATCACGCCCGGCACGCCGTCGAGGCCGGTTCCCGCCTGCAGGCGGTCCAGGATCTCGACCGCCGCCAGCTCCCCTTCGCCGACGACTACTGCATCGATGCCTTCGCCGCCGTCGCGTAGGCAATCTTCCCCGGCCGTGGTCGGATAGGGACCGCCCACGCAGGTGAATATGCCATTGTCCAGGGACTTGACGGCCTCTGCGGTCTGGGCCGCGGCCGGCCACCCGAAGGTGGTCGAATAGATGCCTGCGAAATCGGGTTGGAGCTCCCCGACCCGCTGCATGATCTCCCGGTGGCTCAGGAGGGCGCCATCCAGAAAGGCGACGTCATGACCGGCCTCGAGAAGGGAGGCTCCCACGTAGAGGGCGCCCAGCGGCTGCCAGTAATTGAGCTGCGAGCTGACGGTCCTGGACGAGAATATTTCGTCCGGCGTCCACGCAGGCATGATCAACACGCATCTCATGACCGCGCCCCGCCGTGCAGCCCGCACCCGGATCCCGGGGCAGCGCGACGACTATTCGCTGAGGCTCTTGTAGTAATTCTCATACTCCTCGCTGATGCCTTCAGTCGCGGCATCGCCGCCCGCGCCGGCACCGTAGCCCCCGGTTTCCACGGCTTCGAAGAAGCCCGGCTCCACGCCCGTTTCGGCGGAGACGCCGTAGCCTAGAAGAAACGCGAGAACCCCTGCCAGCAGGACGTTCGTCAGCCAAAGAGCTGTGCGCAAGATCTTTCCTCCTCAGGCCTCGTTCATGGGCTGAAAGACGCGGTCTGTCGCGGGCGCCCGATCCTTGGGCCCCTGTCAGTTATCCTTCAGCAGATTGCGGTAGTATTCCTCCATTTCCTCGTCGATATCCGATTGGATCCCGACATCGCGGCTTTCCCCCCCGCCACCGATCATGCCGACCTCTAGCAGGGGGGGCACGGCATAGCCCATGAGAAAGCCGGAAAACCCGACCACCACGAGGATCACCTTCCAAAAACTGCTTGTCATACTCGCATCGCCTCTTCCAGCGTGTGTCTCACCCGGCTCTCCCGCGACCCCGGCCAGGGCAATGCCCGCTCCCCGTCGCCGGGGGTCTCGGTCGTTCCCGTGAACATCAGGCCTTCTGGATGTTCCAGTTGCATTGGGCTCCCTCCTGCGCCCGGCCGACGATCTCGTTGCCCGTGATGTCGCACATGGTGGAGATCGATTCGCCCGACGACGGGTTGTCGAAGACCACCTCGAGAATGTCGCCCGGCTGCAGCTTCTCGAGCGCCTTCTTGGTGTAGATCTGCGGATGGGGGCAGACATACCCCTTCACGTCGAGCAGATACGCGTGATCCGCCTTCTTTTCGAACTTCATGCCGCATCACCTCCTTTCATGCGTTGCGAGAGAGTCAGAAATCACAAGCGGCGAACTCCTTGGCCATCTTCCTCTCGGTCCACCAGTTGAAGAATTTGACCCCGATGTAGGCGCCGCCGATCATCCCGAGCCCGAACAGCCAGCCCGAGGGGTCGCCCTGGGAGACCCGCACGAAGAAAGCGCCGACGTTGCAGCCGAGGCCGAGCCGCGAGCCGATGCCCATCAAGGCGCCGCCGATCAGCGCCCATGTCGCGAGCTCCAGGGTCGGCTTCTTGAACTTGAACTCGTTGTGCAGCAGCGCCATCACCGCGGCGCCGCCGATCAGCGCGAGCGACATCCAGTCCGCCGGGTTGATGGCGGGGTTCGGGATGCCGTTGACGAAACCGAAGTAGATGTTGTCCATCTTCTCCGAGCCGAGCTTCTGAAAGACCCAGCCGACCCATTGCGCCTCCTGGGTCGTGACGTACCAGTAGCCCGGGTCGAAGACCGTCCCGTTGACCGATATGCCGAAGTCGAAGCCCATTCGCTCGAGCAGCGTGCCCGCGTTCTTGACCCCGAACTTGACCCGCAGGCCTTGGATCACGAACATGTGCAGCCCGGCCGCGATGCCCAGGACGAGGCCGGCGATCGCGGTGCGCTTGGACGCCATGATCATGGTCCAATAACCGGCAAGCTCGTCCTTGAAGGTAAAGTCAGTCTGGCCGCCCGCCTTCACCCTCTTGTTCTTGAAGCCGCGGCGCGACCAGAAGACGTAGACGATTGCGAGAAGCGCGGTTGCTGGAATGACGACGCCGATCATGAGGTTGCCGAGAAAGGCCCCCGCCACCGACTCGTTGGACCATCCCATAATCTGCGCGTAGGTCGTTACCGGCTGATTCCAGACGTAGCCGGCCAGGTACTGGTCGACCCAGCCGTCGCCTACGTTGATCACCTCGGGCAGTCCCTTGGACAGGGCCGACTCGTGCCAGGCCTGCGGCACGAGGCGGTTGGTCCAGCCGCCGACGTCTGCGAAGATCGCCTGGGTCACGCTGATCGACAGGATGACGATCACGGCCACGCCGTTGCCCTCGCCGGCCTTGTAGAGCGAGCCCGAAGCGCAGCCGCCGGCAAAGACCATGCCCACGCCGAAGATGAAGCCGGCGACCACCGCATGGAAGCTGGTCGGCGCGGGATGGAAGGTGCTCAAACCGGTTGCCGTCACGAAGGCCCCGACCAGCGCGAACAGCACCGTGGCGATCATGATGCCGACGGCCATTCGCGGGACGCCGACCGCGAAGAGGTCGCGAAACGCCGAGGAGAAGCAGAACCGCCCGTATTGCAGGCACACGCCGTAGATGAAGCCGAACCAGAGATAGACGGAGAGGTAGGTGTAGTACTCGTTGTAGGCAAAAGTACCGAGGCTGATCAGGGCGAACAGGCCGACGATGCCGTAGGCCCACAGGACGTTCTTTCGTGGAAGCGCGTTCGCCTCGGCCCCTGGAAGGGCGATCGTTTCGACATTCGTAGCGCTGCTCATCTCATAACGTCCCCACCATTCACGACGCGCGCCATCTCTGGCCTCCTTTGTAACGGCTGGTACACCTTCACGATCGTCTTGTAGCGAAACACCCTGTCCGTCGCGGCGAATTCCCCGCTCAGGCGATGCCCCGCGATCCTCCGTTTCAGTCTCTCCGGAAGCGCCTGGCCGCTGTTCGCCGATACGACCACCACCGTGGCCTCGTCCCCCGACTCGCCATCCCGGGCGGCGTAGTACCTGGCGCTGTCGTAGTCCCAGGTGAATCTCACGGGTGACGTTTCAACGGATTCCGGCCGGGCCGTCATCTCCGCGTCGGGGTGAAGGGCGATGGTCTTGTCGGTGTATATGTCGAGGATCGGAACCGCGATGGCCGGATTGACCGCGGTCCGCGTCTGCGGAAGCGCAAAGACCTCCACGTGCTCAGAAGCAAGAGTATCCAGGTGTTCGCCCGCTTGCTGAAGGTTGACCGCGCTGGTCCCCTGCAGGAACGGGAGGTAGGCGAAGACCGCCGTCACCAGCATCGCGGCCAGCGTGCACGCGACCACGTGTCTGCGGACCCTCGCGTTCCCGATCTCCGCCACTGCGTAGCCGGCCATCAGGGCGAGCATGGGAAAGGCCACGAGCAGGTATCGGATCCGCTCCGCCCCCAGCGCCAGCAAGAGCAGCAGCATCCAGCAGACGATGACATACCTGTAATCCCGCTTCTTTGCGGCAACGAGCATGGAAACGGCCGCGGCCACAGCGATGAAGGGATGAAGCTGGATGAAGAACGTCGATATGTGGCCCTCCCCCCATCGCGACAGCGCCGGCAACTGATAGCTTCGCAGCAGCGTCAACTGCTCCGCGACGACGTCGTGCATGCCGAGGATCAGGCCTCCCGCCAGGAGACCGGCGCCCAGCGAGACGACGGCGGCCCTCCGGACAAGCACCTTCAGGCCGAGGTCGAGGTGGGTCAGGAAGATCACCGGAACGACGCTGAGCAGCATCCAGTTCGAGTACTTGGACAGCATCGCAAGCGTTATCGCGGCCGGCGCCAGCACCAGAAATCCCGCCCCGCCGTGTCGGATGGCGCCGATGGTCGCATAGACCGCCAAGGTCAGGAAGAACATTGCCGGCACGTCGGAAAGCATGAGCGGAACCTGCGTGAGGAGGTAGGGCATGCCCAGAAGCAGCACGGCGGCACAGCAACCGACGGTCTCGTTCCAAAGCGTTCGCCCTATCAGGTAGGTCAGCACCACGGTGCCCGAGAAGAGCAGCGTCGTGAACGCCTGAATGGCGGTCCGCACCTCGCCGAAGAGGCTCAAGACCAGGCCGTAGAGGAAGGGAACCAGGGGCAGGTCCGTCCACGCTCCGATGTCTCCGCCCCACTCTTCGAAGAAATATCCGACGCCGAACTGCTCCAGACTCTTGGCCTGGAGGAAATACCTGGAGGCGTCGATGTTCACCTCCGGCAGGCGCCAAAAGAACCCCGCGACCGCGAAAGACGAAACGAACAGCCAGATCGCCGGGTTCGACCACCGGAGGGTCGCCCTGGAAAAGGCTTGGGCAAAGAAAACGCCGACGACGAGAGACAGGAACACGAGGCGCAGGTCCGTGCCGTCAAAGACCCACTGCCAGCTGGTGAGCCGGTTGTCATCCAAGGACCGAAGAACGAAGAGGCCGGCGAAGACGGTCAGGGTCAGCAGGGAGACCAGTAATAAGAGAAGGTCCTCGTCATCGATCGAACCGGACCGGCCGCCCGCCGTCGCCGCATCCTTGCCCGGAATTTCGAGCAGCATCCTGGTCCGGGGGTCCGTCGACGGCGCCGTTTCTATCACCAGGATATGACCTTATCGCAGCCGAAAATACTGTCGATGACGGTCTCGTAAGAGACATCGTCCTTCGACAGGTCGATCACTTCCAATTCGTTTTCCTTGGACTGCGCCTCCATTATTCGATCGGCCAGTGCCTTGGGGCCATCGTTCAGTATGTAAAGGACCTTCATCGCCGTTTCTCTCACCTGTACCCGTCACTACGTTGCAGGCGGCGCATGCTCCCGACGCGCCTCTTTGCAGGGTTACAGAACGATCACCCGGTCCGCGTCCCGGTTCATCATGGAATAGTTCAACTGGCTTCCGCGGACGACCGACTCCGGCAGCCCGTCGCCCTTGATCCCCTCGCGGTCCATGCTGTGACCGCAGGCGCACATGGAAACGCCGGGAAGATCGGCCAAATCCACGAAGAGCGCGTCATCCAGGAGCCTGGTGCCGCTATCCATCGCAAAGATTCTCACCTCGTGACTCTTGCCCGTGGCCGCGCGCGTCAGCCCGACGATGTGCGCGAGGTGGTCGACCCGGTTGACCAGAATCACCAATTTCATCCCGCCAATCCCCTCTTGGTTCCGGACACACGTTTACCTGTGTTCACAATCACCTATCCCCCCAGTTAAGCAGGATTCTAGGGTGGTGATGTGGCTGTAGGAATGATGCGAATGCATCATATCGCGCATCGCATGGCGTCCGAGCGGAGGACAGGCGGTCGCGCAGCGCAAACCCCTGCGCGATTACTGCGATGGGTCGACGGGCCGCCGCGCCCAGTGTATGCGCATGTGCCTGTCGAATTGGACGCGGGTATCAATAGGGAACGACGTGATCGTAATGAAGCAACCTCAATGCCATCTCGTCGGTGGACAGGTATTCCAACCCCTCTCCGCCTTCGACGTTCGTGTAGATGTTCATTTCCAGCTCTCTCATCAGCTCGAGATCAGCCGCTGCCGGGCCTGTCTCCTCGAGCGTTCCGTCAAGTACGAACACGTCGACCGCATCGTCGGAGAGCGTCATGCCCAAGGACATCCTCAGCGCCTCGTCCTGCCTGTCGCGTACGAGAACAGCGATCTTCTTGGCCATCGTTCTCTCCTCCTGGACTGGCTGGGTCACGCCGTCCGGGTGCTGGTCGTGGTGGATTTCGGGATGAGATTGTGCCGGTACATGTAGGCCACGGCCTCCAGCTTGCTGTGCACGCCCAACTTCTGCTGGATATGTTGGACATGGTTGCGGACCGTCACCGGACGGATCGCCAGCAGTTCCGAGATCGCCTTGGTGGAAAGACCTTCGGCCATGAGTTCCATGATCTCCTGCTCCCGCCCGGACAGGGGGGCAAGCGCGGCACGGGCGGCATGGCGGCGCGGCGTTCTTGCGGCAGGCCGTCGTTTGTGCCGAACGGGCCAGTCTATGGCTTCGAGAGGGTCCGTGGCCGCGTCACGGCGCAGGAGGTGGACGCAGGTCCACATGTCGGTCTGATGGGACGGCACCAATATGATGCTCACCGAGAGCGGCAGCTTCTCCCCCTTGGCATCGAGAGTCCATAGGGAGAAGGTCTGCGGCGCGCGCTCGCCTTGTCCCAAGCGCGATACGCAGCATCCCGGCCGGCAAAAAGGCACGCCGAAGGGGTCCCTTCCCTTGAGGACCTCGCTGCAGGGGCGCCCGACCGCTTGTTCGGCGGGGATGCCCAACAACTGGCTGCAGGCCGGGTTCCAGAAGCTGATCCGCTGATCGGAGTCCACGGCGAATACGCCGTCAACCGTATGCAAGAGGACGTCAGCAAGCGATGGCACGGATCCAGCCTCCCTTGTCGTCGGTACGAAGGGCCAGCGACGCTCCGCCTATTGGCCAAGTCAGCAAAAGCATACTAAATCTGAGGATATTGTCACCGCAATTCTCATACATAGGGGGTTGCCCTAAAAGGCCGTGCCGATCGGCGCGGTCGGCCGCAAGCGTCGGCGCTCCCCGCCGCCAGTCTACCTGTCCTT
Organism: uncultured Kiloniellales bacterium; assembly: GCA_947259625.1. GTDB lineage: Bacteria > Pseudomonadota > Alphaproteobacteria > Kiloniellales > JAKSDN01 > CAMYKD01. The sequence continues at coordinate 10,469 of CAMYMY010000045.1, forward strand.
TGTATTCGTTTCTTCGACCCTACGCATAAGCCGTTGTTTAATGGCGTTTTTCAGTCTGCCGCAGGGATCAAGATTTTACTTCGGGATACACTGCAGCAATCGCTGCCTCGACCGCCGCGTGCACGGGGTCGACGACTGGAACACCAAGGACGGTCTGCAACTGGTTCTTGTAAGACGTCATGCCGGTGCAGCCTAATATGATTGTGTCCGCTCCGTCGGCATCCCTAAGTTGCTCGCCGACCTGGACGAGGCGGGCGAAGGTGGCCTCGGCGTCAGTGCCGAGCGCGGTAACGCCGAGACCGACGGGCCGATCGCCGGCGAGGGACCCGCCGAGTCCCAAAACCTCGATGGTGCGCCGGTGGCGGGCGAGCGACGCCTCTAGGATCGAGATGACACCGAAACGACCGTGGTTCGCCGCGGCCCGGCGGTAGGCGCTCTCCGCGATACCGAACACGGGCCTGTCCGTCGCCCGGCGCAGCTCCGAGAGGCCGGGGTCGGAAAAGCAGGCGTCCACGAACGCCGCGGCCTCGCCGCTCATGCGCTCGACGAGGCGGATCAAGGGCGCCACGACCTCCCGGATATGCTCGTCCGTCTCTATGCCCGGCGGACCTTCGGCGAGGGTGACGCAGCGGATTGCGGGTCCCTCCGGCCGGCGCAGGCCGTCGAGGGCCCGGTCCATGGCGTCGGTCACGGTCCGGGTGCTGTTGGGGTTGACGACGACGATGGCGGGTGCCGCCGCGTGTGTGCTCATGCGCCGGCCTTCGGTGGTTCGGCGCCGGTCCGCTCGACGATGAGGCCGTAGTGCTCGGGGCGGCGGTGGGCGGCGAAGTCGAAGATGGTCTTCTTGTTGAACTGGCACTTGTCCAGGTCGCAGTCGGCGACGATCAGCTCGTCGTCCATGGTTGTCGCCTCGGCGACGATGACGCCGTCGGGGCTGACGATGACGCTGCCGGCCATCAGCTCGTGGCCGTCCTCGTCGCCGCATTTCGCCACGCCGACGACCCAGGTGCCGTTCTGATAGGCGCCGGCCTGCATCGACATGTGGTTGTGGAACATGCGCAGCGCGGGGTCCTCGTCGTCGGACTGCGCGTTGCCGGTGGGCGTATTGTAGCCCAGCATGACCAGCTCCACGTCCTGCAGGCCCATGACCCGGTAGGTCTCCGGCCATCGCCGGTCGTTGCAGATGCACATGCCGAGGTTTCCGCCGAGCGCCCGCCAGACCGGAAAGCCCAGGTTGCCTGGCTCGAAGTAGCGCTTCTCGAGATGCTGCCACTTGCGCTCGGGGTCGTACTCGGCGTGGCCGGGCAGGTGCACCTTGCGGTACTTGCCGACCAGGGCGCCTTGCTTGTCGACCAGGATGCAGGTGTTGTAGCGGTGGATCGCGCGGTCCTCCTCCGCGAGTTCCGCGTAGCCCAGGCACATCCCGATCCCGCAGTCCCGGGCCCGCTCGAACAGCGGCCGGGTCGCCGCGTTCGGCATCTCCCGCTCGAACCACCCGTCCATCTCGCCGATGTCCTCGGCGTACCAGCGCGGGAAGAAGGTGGTCAGCGCCAGCTCCGGGTAGACGACCAGATCGCAGCGCTCGGCCCGCGCCCGCTCGAGCAGCGCCAGCATGCGCGCGACCACGGCCTCCCGGCTGTCCGCCTTCTGGATCGGCCCCATCTGGGCGCCGCCGACGCGTAGGCTGCGGGTCATGGCATCTTCCTCATGTTCAGTCGTCGGCCGCCACGGCGCCCGTGGCGGGATCGAAGCCGTGGACGGGGCGGCCCAGGGGCTTGGCGGCTTTTGGCAGCGCGCAGGGCAGGAACCGGCCCTGTCCCGGCGCGCCGACCACCTCGCCGTCGCGCCACACCGCCCGGCCGCGCGAGAGGGTCAGCACCGGCCAGCCGGTCACCCTGCGCCCCTCGTAGGGCGTGTAGTCCATGTTGTCGTGCAGCATCCCGTGGCCGATGGTGACCGCCTTGTCCGGGTCCCAGACGGCGATGTCGGCGTCGGCGCCGACCGCGATCGTCCCCTTGCGCGGATAGAGCCCGTAGAGCCGGGCCGCTGCCGTCGCCGCGACATCGACGAAGCGGTTCAGCGTGATGCGGCCCTTGCCGACGCCTTCCGAAAATAGCAGAGGCAGGCGGACCTCAAGTCCCGGCACCCCGTTCGCCACCTTGTCGAAGGGCGCGCCGGTCCCCTGCGCCTGCTTGCCGTCCGGCCCGGCGTAGCGGTAGGGCGCGTGGTCCGAGCTGACCACCTGGAACACGCCGTTCGCAAGGCCGCGCCAGATGTGGTCCTGGTTCGCCGCGTCGCGCGGCGGCGGGCTGCACACGTACTTGGCGCCCTCGAAGCCGGGGCGGTCGAGGTCCTCGGCGGTCAGAAAGAGGTACTGCGGACAGGTCTCGCCGTAGATGCGCAGGCCACGATCTCGGGCGGCGGCGATCTGCGCCATGGCCTCCCGGGCCGAGACGTGAACGATCAGGACCGGCGTGTCGGCGATCTCCGAGAGCGCGATCGCCCGGTGGGTGGCCTCGCGTTCGGCGGCGGCGGCGTGGGCGACCGCATGGTACTTGGGCGCGCCGCGGCCCGCGGCCAACAGCTTCTCGGTCAGCCAGCCGATGATGTCGTGGTTCTCGGCATGCACCATGACCAGGGCGCCCTCGGCCCGGGCGCAGGCGAGAACGTCGAGCACCTGGCGGTCGTCGAGCTTCAGAGCCTCGTAGGTCAGGTAGATCTTGAACGATGTGTAGCCGTCCTTGATCAGGGCCGGCAGCTCCTGGCCCACCACTTGTTCGGTGGGATCGGAGATGATCAGGTGAAAGGCATAGTCCACGTAAGCGCTGCCGTCCGCCCGGGCGTGGTAGTCCGCGACCACCTGGCGGAGCGACTGGCCCCGGTGCTGCGCGGCGAAGGGGATGATCGTCGTCGTCCCCCCGCACAGGGCCGACCGAGTGCCGGATTCAAAGTCGTCCGCCGTCTCGAGGCCCGAGGAACTCGTCTGGGCGATATGGCAGTGGCTGTCTATCCCCCCCGGCAGCACCAGCTTGCCCTTCGCGTCGATGACCTCCTCCGCACCGGTCAACTCGTCGGCAAGGGCGACGATCCGCCCATCCTTCACACCGACGTCCGCCGCGAAGGTGTCGGCTGCGGTCGCCACCGTTCCGCCCTTGATGATTAGATCGAGTGCCGCCATCGCACGTCCTCCAGGGAGCGAGCCTATTTGCGCTTGGTCTCGACCGCAAGGCGGGATGGGTGCGAGGGACGACGCGGCTGAACGGGTTGCGGAGAACCGCGCCTACGACACCCGATGAAGCCGCCAGGCTATGCGATCGTCAGCACCTCGGCATCGTCGCTGTAGAGCGTCTCGACGAGGCCGGCCCGCCGTTCCAGGACCGCGCGCTGGTTGATGTAGCCCTTGTCCGTGATCTCGTTGGCGTCGATGTTCGGCGGCTCCTTCAGCAGCAGGGCCCGCCCAATCCGCGTGCTCGAGCCCGGATTCTCGGCATTGTAGGCGGCGAGGCCCCTGCGGAGCGCCTCCCGCACCTTGTCGCTGGCGACGATCTCGGGCAAAGGCGTTCCCGGGTCGAGGCCGGCGACCTTCGCGGCGCCCGCCGGACTGGGGAAGACGAGAAGCCCCACCTCGTCGCGGTCATGGCCGGCGACGACGGCGTCCTGGATGACGGGCGCGCCAGCGGCGATGGCGGCGACGCGGAGCGTGCCCGTGCTGACCCAGGAGCCGGTCAGGAG
>CAMYMY010000046.1 GCA_947259625.1 uncultured Kiloniellales bacterium
TCAGAGTAAGAAGTCGAACCGCCACGTCGCCGAACATCGTTATGTCCGAGTAGGCCGTACAGGAAAAGGTTACTAGCATGATCACTTCCTCTCTGGAGCGCTCGCTAGAGCCATAATCGCCTCGCGTCTTCCGCGAGTTCGGTATTGTACTTGCAACGCGCATTATCAATTCCTCGAATGACTGCTTCAGTATACGCTGCCCGTTGACGAATCACGTAATGCAATATGCCCGTCTGGTCAAAATATTCATGCAGCTTCCCGATGATAATATTTCAGCAGCCCACCTAAGCATTCTCTACACCCGACTGATCCGTCAACATGATTCATTGCTTTCGGCGCGGCTGGAAATAACAATATGTTATTTTTACCTTGATGATTCCGTTCGCCATGGTAATGGACGCGGTACTCACGGAGTGCACGTCTTAAGGCTCTGTCAAGTTGCGCCGTCATAATTCACAATATCTGTATGAAACAGCAATCCCGATATCGTGGCCACCGATTCCCACGTGAAATTATCAGTCACGCTGTGTGGCTTTATCATAGGTTTTGTTTGAGTTTTCGTGACATCGAAGACCTGCTGGCCGAACGTGGCGTCATCGTCTCGTATGAGTTGATTCGGCAATGGTGCCTGAAGTTTGGTCCACGCTACGCAAAGCAGCTTCGCAAAAGGCAAGGAAGATTGGGGGATACATGGTACATGGACGAATTAACGATTATCACGGCACAAGGCGAGCACCGCTATCTCTGGCGCGCCATGGACCAGGACGACTAATGTCATCGACATACTGATACAGAAGCGTAAAGATAAGCAGGCAGCGAAGCGCTTTTTCCGCAAGATGTTGAAGGGACAAGGCCAATCACCCAGGCGTATGATCACGGATAAGCTCAAAAGTTACGCTGCGGCAACAAGAGAAGTCATGCCTTCGGTTACACATTGCCAAAAGCGTCGCGCCAACAATCGAGCGGAAGCGTCACACCAGCATACCCGGCAGCACGAGCGGCAGATGAGGCGCTTTAAATCACCCGGTCAGGCGCAACGGTTTCTGGCAATTCACTCCCAAATCCACAATCTGTTCAGGCTCGGACGTCATCTATTGAAAGCTTGCCATTATCGGGCGTTTCGCTCCCACGCTTTTTCTACGTGGCAAGAGGTAGCGTTGACGTGTTGAAACGGAGAGTCACGCAAACTTGTGCCACGAATGGCCCAATACGTTTACCATTGGGTTCGATACATACTCTGGTTTCTCTGTTCAGTTGCAAACTCTTGACGCCGTCCCGTACCCCGATAAGTTAAAGTCAGCGCGTGAAACTCCATGTCCTGAACGACCTGCATATTGAATTTGCTGAATTCGAGCCACCTGCAGTTGACGCCGATGTCATCGTGTTAGCGGGGGATATCGGTGTCGGTGTTGATGGTCTCCGTTGGGCTGAATCCCATTTCCCGGATAAACCGGTGATCTATGTGCCCGGGAACCACGAGTTTTACCATCACGATATCACCTTGATCGACGAACTGAAGTCCAGTGCTTCACATAATATTTATGTTCTCAACGACGATGCAGTCGATATTGAGGGCGTGCGTTTTCTAGGCAGTGTATTGTGGACCGATTTCGCCCTATTCGGGGAAGTCGACAAATATTTTTCCGTACAACGGGCGCGCCAGGGGATGAATGATTTCTCGCTCATTCTAAACAGCGGTGAGCGATTCACACCCGATGATTCCATCAAGCTGCATGAGGCAAGCCGCAGCTGGTTGGCACAGATGCTAGCCGAACCCTTTATCGGCAAGACGGTGGTAGTGACTCATCATGCGCCTTCATCCCGCTCGGTGGCGCAGCAGTTTGCCGAAGATCTCCTGACTCCGGCATTCGCCAGCAATCTTGAGGAACTGATGGGTAGCGATCGGGTAACACTTTGGATCCACGGCCATATGCACGATCCATTTGATTACGAAATCTTCGGAACTCGGGTGATCTGCAATCCGCGCGGTTATGCGCCCTTTGCACTGACGCCAAGTTTCAGGGCGGACTTTGTCGTGGAAGTCTAAAGGAGGGTACACAAATCCCAAGTTGTGTATAAATATTGTCATAAATATCTTTCTGTTGATACTTATACACATGGCTGATGAACCAACAAAGACAGAGCAGGTTCTGGAACTCGCTAGGCAAATGAGCGTACTGCGCGTCCGCGACCTGACCTCGAGAGGAACTCACCCCGAATATCTGTGTCGGCTGTGCAAACAGGGCCTACTCACGCGCACCGGGTGAGGCCTCTACATGTCGGCTGACGCCGAGATTTCCGTGCATCACGGCCTCGCGCAAGCCTGTAAACAGGTACCGCGCGGCGTCATCTGCCTGCTGTCCGCACTGCAGTTCCATCAGATCGGGACCCAGAGCCCTTTCGAAGTGTGGATGGCTCTGGACCGCAATGCGGCACGACCACGTATCGATTATCCACCGCTGCGTATTATGCGTTTTTCCGGCGAGGCACTGACCGAAGGCATCGAAAGACATACGATCGAAGGTGTGCCGGCCAAACTCTACAATCCGGCAAAGACCGTGGTTGATTGTTTCAAGTACCGGAATAAGATCGGCCTCGATGTGGCAATGGAAGCGCTGCGGGATTGTTGCGCGCAGAAAAAATGTAGCAACGACGATCTGTGGCGCTATGCGAAGATCTGCCGGGTCGCAAATGTCATGCGCCCCTATCTTGAGGCGATCGCATGACTAATAAACGGCCTGCCAATCAGCTTTGCCGGGTGGAAGTCGATCCCGATGGGTTGACGTTCGACGCTAAAAGCGTTCGAGTCGCCGAGATCCACGAAGGCCAGGCTTACCAGGGGCAGCGAGTAAAATTGATTGGGTTGCTTGGCAACGCCAGAATCCCCGTACAAGTCGATGTAGGTTTTGGCGATGTGGTCACCCCGAAGGTTTCGGAGATCTACTACCCAACATTACTGGATTTACCGGTACCACGAACCCGTGCTTATCCACCGGAAACCGTTGTTGCCGAGAAACGTCAGGCGATGGTTATGAAACTATCAACTTAGAGCGTTCTGAGTCGCGAATCCATCCGCACCCTGATGCGCGGTCGCGTATACGATCAAATTATACGTCTTTGCGTATATTGACAATATATACGCATTTGCGTATATATTCTAATATGAAGCAAACCGCCCGCACAACCAAGCAACTTGGTGCCATCATCCGGCGCGAGCGCCGCCGGCAGGGTCTTACCCAAACTCAGCTCGGGGCAAAGATCGGTCTGCGCCAGGCCACCATATCCAAGTTGGAAGCCGGCGAACCGGCGACACAGCTGCGCACGTTTCTCGACACCCTGGCCGCATTAGGTCTGGAAGTCCTTATCGATAAACGCCGCAAAACCTCAGCGGATGAGATCGAAAGCCTGTTCTGATGGCCCAGAAGCGTACTCGCACACCCCTGAATGTTTATCTTAACGCCCGGCCAGTCGGAAGGCTCCGACGTGAGACCTCCGGGGCTATCGATTTTCAGTACGATCCCACCTGGCTGGAGTGGGAGCACAGCTTTCCGGTGTCACTCTCTTTGCCGCTGCGCGAAGACCGTTATATCGGTGAACCGGTGGTCGCCGTCTTCGATAATCTACTTCCCGATAACGATGACATCCGCCGCCGCGTAGCTGCGCGCATGGGCGCCGACGGCACCGATCCGTACGGCCTGCTTACTGCCATCGGTCGGGATTGCATCGGGGCACTGCAGTTTCTTCCTGATGGTCTTCAACTTGACCCGGCCGGCTTGGTTAAAGCCGAAGCGATCACCGATACGGCGATTGCCGAGATACTCGCCGGTCTCGAAGGTGCGCCGCTTGGTCTTGGTGAGGATGAGGATTTCCGGATTTCTCTTGCCGGCGTGCAGGAAAAAACAGCGCTTCTTTACTGGAACAATGGCTGGCACAGGCCACACGGCACGACCGCAACCACCCATATTCTAAAACCGCAAATCGGGCAGCGGGCCGGCGTCGATCTTTCGCAAAGTGTCGAGAATGAATATCTATGTATGCAGATACTAGATGCTTTGGGTCTCCCGGCGGCTCAGACCCGCATTGTGGACTTTGACGGCCAGCGTGCGCTGGTGGTTGAGCGGTTCGACCGACGCTGGACAAGTGATCGCCGGCTGTTGCGTCTCCCGCAGGAGGACTGCTGTCAGGCGTTGTCGGTTCCACCCTCCCGTAAATATGAAAGTGATGGCGGACCAGGTATCGTCGACATTCTCGAATTACTAAAAGGCAGTGACGATCCAGGGCGCGATCAAACTCTTTTCATAAAGGCCCAGATTGCGTTTTGGCTCATGGCCGCAACCGACGGTCATGCCAAGAATTTCAGTGTCTTTCTTCATCCCGGCGGCGGCTTTCGATCCACGCCACTCTATGATGTCATGTCAACGCAGCCCTTGTTCGATACCGGGCAGCTGCGCAGAAACCAAATGCGCCTTGCCATGGCTGTCGGTGATAACCGCCATTATCGCGTTCATGACATCATGCCGCGGCACTTCGCGCAGACTGCAGCAAAGGCTGGAATGTACCCAGCGGTCATACCAGACATCGTCGAGGAGTTGCGTTCACAAATGCCGCTCGCGATCGATACATTGCGTAACGCATTGCCGGCGGTATAGAGGAGAGGTTGTTGCGCCTAACAACTGGCTAACTTTTAGAGCGCATTTCGAGAAAGCCCTTCACTCCCGAAAAAGAAATGTAGGCCGAAAAAGAGTAAGCGACCACTCGGATGATGTTTTGAAGTCGAACGACGCATGAAATTCCCACATTCGGCCGCCGATTTCGTTAACTTGTCAGTACCCAAATCAACACTGATGGATACAGACCAAAGGGGCGAGCATTGTCAGGGTTCAGTGTTGGAACGAGGTCGCGATATCCAGAACCGCAGTCTCATCGTCCGGATCGAGTTTTTGCGCTAATTCTGCGACACTGGAACCCTCTTACACCACATCGGGGACGGCAGTGGACACTATCACCAAATGCCGATCTGCTTACGGCCAAGGGCCTCTCACTCCGGCAGATCGAACAAGCCAGCGACGGGGTGCTCACGAACACCTGCCTGCGCCAGCTCGAGAAGTGGAATATCCAGAAGCCCACGCCCAACGTTCTGCAGACCTTGGCGGAAGGCTACGCCGTGCCCTACGAGATCTTGAAGAGAATGCCGGATACTTGTTGCCACCCGAGGGCCGCGGAAGCGGACACCGCAGGAGATCGGCTGCCTTCGCGATCGACGACCTGACCGCCGAAGAAAAAGAGGAGCTCCTAAAATATCTGGCGTTCCTCCGCTCCCACAACGCACCTTCATGAGCTTTGATCTCGGACGCGAGCGGGAAGTGAGGGGCACCGGCGCCGCAGTCGCAGCTCCTTCTCAGGTGGAAGAGCCTATCCGCGCCGAGCTCTTTAGCATCGAGCGCCTGGAGCAACACGCTGAGAGCCTGGCTGCGGCCGAGCGAATCACCGAGAGGCCCACCAAAGGACGGGATCTTCTGCCGAGGGTTCGCGAGAACGGGCGCGAACTTCTGGCGTCGTACCACAACATCGTCAAGGCAGTCGGGGCGAAGAGCGAGATCACACTCGCCGAGGAGTGGTTCCTCGACAACTTCCACGTCGTGGACGAGCAGCTCCGGGAGATCCAAGACCACCTGCCAAGAGGCTACTACCGTGTACTACCGAAGATCGCGGCGGGCCACCTTGCAGGAACCCCGCGCGTCTATGGGCTGGCGTGGGCCTACGTGGCCCATACAGACAGCCGGTTCGAGCTGAAGACGCTTCAACGCTTCGCGCGAGCCTACCAGCGCATCCAACCCCTCAACATCGGCGAGCTCTGGGCAGTGCCCATCCACCTGCGTATCGTGTTGGTGGAGAATCTGCGGCGGTTGTCGGAGCAGGTAGTCCACGCCCGTCATGCGCGGGCCAAGGCCGACGCGCTGGCGGACCGCCTTCTGGGCTTGAGCGGTCGGCTCGCGGAGAGCAGCGAGGACGTCCTGCGAGGTTTGGAGGACGCACCCCTGGCGCGCCCATTCGCGGTGCAGCTCGCCCAGCGGATCTATGACCAAGATGTGTCGACCATGTCAGCTCTGGTCTGGCTCAACCAAAGGCTGAGCACCCAGGGGACAACGCCCAGTGAGGCGGTGGCCCAGGAACACCACGCCCAAGGCGCGGCCAACGCCACCGTCCGGAACATCATCAGCAGCATGCGATGGATGTCCTCCATCGACTGGCTCGAGTTCTTCGAGAGCGTCAGCCTGGTGGATGAAGCCCTGCGCGAATCGCCTGCGTTTTCAGCCATGGATTTCACGACGCGGGACGAGTACCGGAAGCAGATCGAACTCCTCTCCCGCGGATCCGGGCGGTCGGAGATCAAAGTGGCGCGGGAGGCAGTGCGGATCGCCCGGAACACAACGCAGGAGAACGCGCGAGCACCGCGCCCCGCGCCGGGGACGGATTCCTCGGAGGGTGAGCCGAGGCTTGCGGGTGTTCCCGAGCGCCCCGAGGAGGACCCGGGGTACTACCTCGTCTCCGAGGGCCGTAGGGACTTCGAGCGCAGGCTCGGCTTCCGCTTCCACCCGCGCCTCTGGTTCCATCGCGCGTGCCGCGCCCACGCTATCGCGGGATATCTCGGAGCCATCGCAGCCCTGACCGCACTCCCGCTCTGCGGTCTCTTGTCGATCGCGTCGTCCGCGGGAGCAGGGCCCTGGATCCTCGTCCTCCTGGCGATCCTCGGCGTCGTGCCCGTTTCGGAGATCGCGGTGTCGTTCGTCCATCGCATGATCCCGGCCCTGCTTCCGCCTCGCAGACTCCCCAAGCTCGAGCTCGCGCAGGGCGTGCCGCCCGAGCTTCGAACCCTGGTCGTCGTGCCGACGTTGCTCACAAGTCACGCCGACCTCGAGGAGCAGCTCGAACGACTCGAGGTGCACTACCTGGCCAATCCGGACGGCCATCTCTATTTTGCCCTCCTGACCGACTGGGCGGACGCATCGCATGAGCGTATGCCCAGCGACGAGGAACTCGTAGCGGCACTCGACAAAGGCATCGAGCGCCTCAATTCACACTACGACGGTCCACCCGAAGGCGGGAAGCGCTTCCTCCTGTTGCACCGCCGGCGCCTTTGGAACGAGCGGGAAGGCAAGTGGATCGGCTGGGAGAGGAAACGGGGGAAACTCCACGAGCTGAACCGGCTGCTCCGGGGGGCCACCGACACCACGTTCGTGCCGTTCCACGGCCGCCCGCCCGCGCTGCCCGAGGGCGTCCGCTACGTCATTACCCTGGACGCCGACACCCGGCTTCCCAAGGGCGCCGCCTACCGCCTGGTGGGGGCGATGGCCCACCCGTTGAATCGGCCACGCTTCGACCCCCGGAAGGGACGCGTCGTCGAAGGTTACGCGGTCTTGCAGCCCCGGATCACACCGTCCTTGCCCACCGGCCCGGGCAGTACGACCTACAAACGGATCGTCTCGGGTCCCGGCGGTGTGGATCCCTACGGGGCTGCGGTCTCCGATGTGTACCAGGACCTCTTCGAAGAAGGGTCCTACACAGGCAAGGGGATCTACGACGTCGATACCTTCGAGGCGGCGCTCGAGGGGAAGGTCCCGGAAAACGCGGTTCTCAGCCATGATCTCTTCGAGGGTTTGTTCGCGCGTGCCGGGCTGCTGACCGATGTGGACCTCTTCGAGGAGTTCCCCTCCAACTACGAGGTGGCAGCGCGCCGCCACCATCGGTGGGTACGGGGCGACTGGCAGCTCCTTCCCTGGATCTTGGGCCACGCGCGCGACGCCACCGGGCGGAAATCGAGGACTCGCATCCCCACCCAGGGCCGATGGAAGATGGTCGACAATCTTCGCCGAAGCCTCGTCGCGCCTGCGTCGTTTCTACTCGCGGTCGCCGCCTGGATCCTGCCAGGCGTTGCTCCGCTCCTCTGGACCGGTCTGTTCGTCGGATCGATCGCGGTGCCGGCCTTCATCCCGGTCCTCGACGGCCTCGTCCCGCGGCGATGGGGCATCTCCAAGCGAAGCCACCTACGCGCAGTGGGCCACGACCTCTTCGTGGCTGTGTCGCAGACGTTCCTGGCCATCACCATGCTGGCCCACCAGGCCTGGCTCATGGCGGACGCCGTATTACGCACGCTCGGGCGGCTCTACATCACGAAACGGAACCTGCTCGAGTGGGTTACGGCCGCGCAGGCGGGGTACGGGGCTGATCTCAGGCTCAGCCGCTTCTACCGACACCTTCACTGGGGCGTCGTCCTCGCCGCCTTGGCGGGCCTGCTCTTCGTCGTGCTCAAGCCGGCAGCTTGGCCCGTAGCCACGCCGTTCGTTCTCCTGTGGGTGCTGTCGCCCGTCATCGCCTGGCGGCTGAGTCTCCCGCCGAAGCTCGTGGAGGCGCAGGTTCTCCACCCCCAGGAGGCGCGCTCCTTACGGCTCGTCGCCCGCCGCACCTGGCGCTTCTTCGAAACATTCGTGGACGAGGAAGGGCATGCGCTCCCGCCGGACAACTTCCAGGAAGACCCCGAGCCGGCCATCGCCTACCGCACGTCGCCGACGAATCTGGGACTCTATCTACTGAGCACGACGGTTGCCCATGACTTCGGCTGGATCGGGATCCTCGACGCTGCGAAACGGCTCGAGGACACGCTCGAGACCATGACAAACCTGCGTCGCTTCCGCGGCCACTTCTTCAATTGGTACAACACGCGGGACCTCCAGCCGCTCGATCCCGTCTACGTCTCCACCGTCGACAGCGGCAATCTGGCTGGGCATCTGATCGCCGTGGCGCAAGCGTGCCGCGAGCTGATACATCGCCCCCTCCTCGGCCCGGAGATCATGGAGGGGACCCGGGACGCGCTCGAGCTTTTTCTCGACGCGGATGAGCAAGCCGAGCATCCCCAGCGTGCGCAGACGGTGACGGAGGCGCATCTACGCGAGGCAGCGAGGGCGCTGGGAGCCATCCTCGACAATCCTCCCGCGTCCCTTCCCGGATGGGTGCGGCGGCTTGAGGAGCTGGAGGCGCAGGCGGAGAATCTGCTGGACATTGCCCGGACGCTCGCGAGTGAAGTTGACGCAGGATCCCGTTCCGATGTCCTGGCATGGGCGAGGAGCGTGCGGGACTGCGTCAAGAGCCACGCCCGCGACGTCGAAACGGCCCAGTTTCTGGAGGGTCTGGACGCATCCCAAAAGGCAGGGACCGCCCTAGGGCACCGCCTCTCGGCCATCGCACTCCGCGCCGAAGCGATGGTCCAGACCATGGACTTCCGATTCCTCTTCGACTCCTCGCGCAAACTGTTCTCAATCGGCTATCGCGTGGCCGACGGCACGCTCGATCCTAGCTGCTACGACCTGTTGGCATCCGAGGCAAGGCTGGGAAGCTTCGTGGCCATCGCCAAGGGCGACGTTTCACCCCGGCATTGGTTCCTGCTGGGCCGGGCTCTCACGCCGGTGGGGCGCGGTGTCGCCCTCGTCTCCTGGTCGGGTTCCATGTTCGAATACCTGATGCCGCTTCTCGTGATGCGGCAGCCCGCGCACAGCCTCCTGGATCTCACCTGCCATCTCGTGGTGGCGCGCCAGATCCTGTACGGCGCAGAGCGGACTGTGCCGTGGGGAGTCTCCGAATCGGCCCACAACATTCGCGACCTGGAGCTCACATACCAGTACTCGGATTTCGGTGTACCGGGCCTGGGGCTCAAGCGCGGCCTGTACGAGGACGTCGTAGTGGCCCCCTACGCGACCGCACTCGCCGCGATGCTGGATCCCAGAGCCGCACTGAGCAATTTCGCGCGCCTCCAGGAAGCCGGGGCGCAAGGTGCCTACGGGTTCTATGAAGCCCTCGACTACACGCCATCCTCTTTGCCGGAAGGCGCTAGCGTGGCCGTGGTACGAGCGTACATGGCCCATCACCAGGGTATGACCCTCGTCTCCCTGGGAAACGTAATTCACGACGGCCTGACGCGGCGCCGCTTTCACGGCCATCCCATGGTCCAGGCGGCGGAGCTCCTGCTCCAGGAACGGACGCCGCGTTCAGTGGCCGTAACTCGGCCGCGGGGCGAGGAGGTGCGGGTGGCGCCGCTCGTGCGCGACCTCGTTCTCCCCACGTTGCGGCGGTTCGAATCGCCGCACGACATCACACCCCGCACCCATCTCCTCTCCAACGGCCGCTACACGGTCATGATCACGGCGGCGGGCTCCGGGTTCAGCCGGTGGAAAGGCCTCGCCGTCACCCGCTGGCGGGAGGACACGACGCGTGACTGCTGGGGCACATTCGTCTTCCTGCGGGACATCCAAACCGGTGATGTCTGGTCCGTTGGCTTCCAGCCGAGCGGAGCAGAAATGGACCGATACAACGTGGTGTATTCCGAGGACCGGGCCAAAATCGTGCAGCGAGATCGGTCCCTATCGATCACCCTCGAGATCGTCGTCTCACCCGAGGACGACGCCGAGCTCCGCCAGCTGATGGTGACCAATCTCGGGAACGGCGACCGTGAGATCGATTTCACGTCCTATGCCGAGGTCGTGCTGGCTCCCCAGGACGTGGACGAAGCCCACCCCGCCTTCTCGAACCTTTTTGTGGAGACGGAGTTCGTTCCCGAGTTCGGGACCCTGCTGGCAACACGGCGACCGCGTTCCGCAGACGAGCCCCCGATCTGGCTCGCTCATGTCGTCACTGCGGTCGAGGGGCAGCCGGCTCTGCCGTTGCAGTGCGAGAGTGACCGCGCACGCTTTCTCGGCCGGGGCCGCGGGATTCGGTCTCCTCTCTCCGTAAACGACGGGGGACCCCTTTCGGGTACGGCCGGGACGGTTCTGGATCCCATCATCAGCCTCCGGCAGCGGCTCGCGATTCCGCGGGGAGAGACGGTCCGACTCGTGTTCACCACGCTCGTGGCCTCGACCCGGGACGAGGCACTCGAGATGGCGGAGAAGTACCACCAGCCGGCAACGTTCGAGCGGGAGGGCTCGCTGGCCTGGACGCAGGCGCAGGTCCAGCTGCACCACCTCCGAATCACCCCGGACGAGGCGCATCTCTTCCAGCGTCTCGCTAATCGTCTGCTGTACACCGACCCCACGTCGCGCGCCGCGCCTCAGGTGCTGGCCTCGAACCGCAGTGGCCCGTCTGGGCTCTGGCCCTACGGCATCTCTGGCGATCTTCCCATCGCCCTGCTCCGCATCGAGCGGGAGGAGGAGCGCGACCTCGTGCGCCAGCTCCTGCGGGCGCGGGACTATTGGCGGCTGAAGGGAATCGCTGCCGATCTGGTGATCCTCAACGCAAGCAGCGCCTCCTATACACAAGAGCTCCAGGAATTCCTCGAGGACATGGTGCGGGCGAGCCGGTCGACGGCGGGCGAGGAACAGCCCAGGAAACAGGGCGGCGTATTCCTGCTTCGCGCCGACATCGTGCCTTCGCAGGACCGGGACCTCCTGCGCGCAGCAGCACGAATCGTGATTCTCGCGCACAGGGGCACGCTGTCCGAGCAGGTGGTCCGACTGGGAGGAGCGAGGCCCGGGCCGGTTCGGCCGCGGCTCCGATCGCCGCGCGAGATGGCCACGTTCGTTGCTCCGCCCTCACTGGATCTCGAACTCTGGAACGGCCTCGGCGGATTCGCAGCGAGTGCTCGCGAGTACGTCACAGTCCTCGGCAAGGGGCAATGGACCCCGGCTCCCTGGATCAACGTGCTGGCGAATCCGGAGTTCGGCTTCCAGGTCTCCGAGTCGGGCTCGGGCTACACATGGTCCGTGAACAGCCGCGAGAATAAGCTCACACACTGGTCGAACGATGCCGTCAGCGACCCTCCGAGTGAGACAATCTATGTCCGGGACGATGACAGCGGTCGCGTCTGGGGGCCGACCCTCCTTCCCATCCGCGAAGAGCCCTGGCCCTATGTCATTCGGCACGGTCAAGGGTACAGTCGCTTCGAGCACACATCGCATGGCATCGCACTGGATCTGCTTCAGTTCGTGCCTGTTCGAGACTCCGTTAAGATCTCGCGCCTCACCCTTGAGAATCGCTCGGACCGGAAGCGGCGACTTTCCATCACGGCCTATGTGGAGTGGGTGCTGGGGGTTTCACGGAGTCACTCTGCGCCCCACGTGGTCACCGAGATCGACGCCACGACTCGAGCTCTGTTTGCGCGAAATGCCTGGAACGGGGAGTTCGCGGACCGGGTCGCGTTTGCCGATCTGGGCGGAAGTCAGACCTCCTGGACCGGCGACCGCCTCGAGTTCCTGGGCCGGAACGCGAGCCTCGACCACCCCGCGTCGCTGGAGAAGGGGGCGGAGCTATCGGGGAAGACCGGAGCGGGCCTGGATCCCTGCGCCGCCCTCCAGACGAACGTGGAACTCGAGCCGGGAGAACGCACCGAATTGCTGTTCCTGCTGGGTGAAGGCGCTGGCCTTGACGAAGCCCGATCTCTCGTTAAACGCTACCGCACGAAGAACTGTGATACGGCGCTCCGCGAGGTCGAGGACCAGTGGAACCAGGTCCTGGGCACGGTCCAGGTAGAGACACCCGATCCCTCCATCGATGTTCTGCTCAACCGCTGGCTTCTCTATCAAACGCTCTCGTGCCGCATCTGGGCCCGCTCTGCATTCTACCAGTCCGGAGGGGCGTACGGATTCCGCGACCAGCTCCAGGACGTCCTGGCCCTGGCGGTGACGAAGCCCGAGCTCGTCCGTGAGCACCTCCTCCGAGCCGCTGCGCGACAGTTCCGGGAAGGGGACGTCCAGCACTGGTGGCATCCCCCGACGGGGCGCGGGGTTCGGACCCGGATCTCCGACGACCGCCTCTGGTTGCCGTATGCGGTGGTTCACTATCTCCGGACCACCGAGGACGCGGCGGTGCTCGACGAAGAGGTTCCGTGGCTCGAAGGACCGGTCCTGGAGGACGACCAGCAGGAGGCCTACTTCGAGCCCACGGAGTCGGAAGATCGGGCGACGCTATACGAACACTGCGCGCGGGCCCTGGATTGCAGTCTCGACGCGGGCGCCCACGGCCTCCCCTTTATCGGAGCCGGCGATTGGAACGACGGCATGGACCGCGTCGGGCACGAGGGCAGAGGGGAGAGCGTCTGGCTGGGCTGGTTTCTGCTCGTGAATCTAAACGAGTTCGCTCCGATCGCCGACCGTCGCGCAGAAAGTGATCGTGCAGCAAGCTGGCGGGGTCGGGCCGCTTCTCTCAAGGCATCACTGGACGCGGCATGGGACGGGGCGTGGTACAAGCGCGCCTTCTTTGACGACGGAACGCCGCTTGGATCGGCGGAAAACGAGGAATGCCAAATCGACTCCATTGCCCAGTCGTGGGCCGTCATTTCCGGAGCGGCCGACGAGCGGCGGGCGCGACAGGCCATGGAGTCCGTGGAGCAGCGGCTCGTCCGGCGCGACGACCGCCTGGCACTGCTCTTTTCCCCGCCCTTTAACGATACACCCCGGGACCCGGGATACATCAAGGGTTATCTCCCCGGCGTTCGAGAAAACGGCGGGCAGTACACACACGCCGCGGTCTGGTCGGTCGTGGCTTTGGCCATGCTCGGCGAGGGGGACAAGGCCGTCGAGCTCTTCAATCTTCTGAGCCCGATCCATCACGCGAGTCGTCGCGCGGACCTTCACCGTTACAAGAGCGAGCCGTACGCCGTAGCCGCAGATGTCTATTCCTGCCCGCCCCACGTAGGACGGGGAGGATGGACTTGGTACACCGGAGCTGCGGGATGGCTCTATCGTGCGGGGCTGGAGTGGATTCTAGGCCTCCGCAAACAAGGTTCCGCGCTCCGCATCGATCCCTGCATCCCCCGCGACTGGAAGCGCTTCGAGATTACCTACCGTTACGGGGGTGCCCTCTACCGAATCACGGTCGATAATCCAAAGGGAGTTTGTCGCGGTGTTTCCCGAATCATCCTCGACAGAGCCGCGCTCTCGAAGGAAGCGCTGGTCCCGTTGTGCGACGACGGTTCGAAGCACCGGATCCAGGTGCTGCTCGGGTAGGCGCTCCTCCCTTGGCACGTATCAACGTAAATTTGCGTTGTTTCCGCGATTATCGATAATGCTAGTCCACTTGCCAGAGTAAACCCAATCATTGCATAAATCTTGGCAGATGTGAGGTTACGCGGCTTGTTTCAAAGTCGCCAGATAATGCAACAACTCAGATTTCACGGTGGGGT
>CAMYMY010000047.1 GCA_947259625.1 uncultured Kiloniellales bacterium
GAAGCTCGTGTTGCTCCTGGCGGGCGCCGGAAGCAGCTTGGCGCTCGGCAACACCGACCAGTTCTTTGCCCTAGCTGATATGGCCGTCTTGCCCGCCTTCCTGCCGGCGTCCTATTTCGCGACCCGCCTCTCCCTCGTCCTGCCGGCGATGGCGACGGACCGCCGGCGCTCGCTGGGGCATGCCTGGAGCCTGAGCGCGGGGAACGGCTGGCGACTGGTCCTTGCCGCGCTGCTCGTGATGCTGCCGGTCGAGCTCTTCAGCTTCGTCATAGGAATCGCCACGCGCGCGGTGCTCGGCACGGCCCTCTATTATCCGCTGGTGCTGGCCGCCTCCTGCGGCGTTCTGCTGCTGATCATCGCGACCGGCACCGTGCTTTCGCTCTTCTCGGTCGAGCTCGATCAGCCCGGCCGGCCGGCGGCCCCGCTCCTCGCGCAGTGACGGCTGTCCCTCAAAGAAAGTCGCGCAGCAGGGCGACCAGCGGCACGTCGGCGGGCGGCATGGGATAGTCCGCCAGGCGCGGCGGCCGGACCCAGGCGAGCTCCTGGCCCTCGAGAGGCGATACCGTGCCGCGCCACACCCGGCAGACGTAAAGCGGCATCAGCAGGTGAAAGTCCGCGTAGGCGTGGGAGGCGAAGGCGAGCGGCGCCAGGCAGCTGTCCCTGGTATCGATGCCCAGCTCCTCCCGCAGTTCGCGGACGAGGGCCTGCTCCGGCACTTCGCCGTCCCGCACCTTGCCGCCGGGAAACTCCCACAGGCCGGCCATCGGCTTGCCCTCGGGCCGGCGGGCGATCAGCACCCGCCCGTCGGTGTCGACCAGCGCCACGGCCGCAACCAGCACGACCGGCTTGGCCGGGACGGCGTCTCCGGTCCCGCCCTTCCCCCAGCAGCCGTCGTCGTTGCGATCCTCGGTCATGGCGCTATCGAACGGCGTCCCGGTCAGGTGCGGTAGTCGGCGTTGATGTCGATATAGCCGTGGGTCAGGTCGCAGGTCCAGACGGTGGCCCGGCCCCGCCCGACCCCGATGTCGACCTCGATCTCGATCTCGCGGCCTTTCATGTGGCGGGCCACGAGCGCCTCCTCGTATCCGGGCACGACCGCGCCGTCGTGCGCCACCTCGATCCCGCCGATGCGGATCGACAGCCGGTCCCGGTCGGCCTTCTCGCCCGCCTTGCCGACCGCCATGACGATGCGGCCCCAGTTCGCGTCCTCGCCGGCGATCGCGGTCTTGACCAGCGGGGAGTTGCCGATCGACAGGCCGATGCGGCGCGCCGCCCGCTTCGAGGCGGCGCCCGAGACCCGGATCGTGATGAACTTCTCGGCCCCCTCTCCGTCGCGCGCCACCTGCTGCGCCAGATCGGCCATCAGCTCGCCCAGGGCGGCACGGAAACCCTTCAGCAGGGAGTCGTCCGGGGCGACGACCCTGGGATGCCGGGCCGCCCCGGTGGCGCAGAGCAGCAGCGTGTCGCTGGTCGAGGTGTCGCCGTCGACGGTAATCGCGTTAAACGAATCTTCGGCCGCCCGGACCAGGAGTCTCTGCAGGATATCGGCCGGAATCCGGGCATCGGTGAAGACGAACGCGAGCATGGTCGCCATGTCCGGCGCGATCATGCCCGAGCCCTTGGCGATGCCGTTCAGGGTCACCGCAGTGCCGCCAATTTCGACCCGGCGGGTGGCGCCCTTGGGAAAGGTGTCGGTGGTCATGATGGCCTCGGCCGCGTCCCGCCAGGCGGTGGCCGAAAGCCGCCGCTCGAGCTCACCCAGCGCGCCGGTCAGGCGCTCGTCGGGCAGGGGCTCGCCGATGACGCCGGTCGAGGAGAGAAAGACCTCTCTGCGCGGGCACCCGATGATCCCGGCCAGGGCCTTGGCCGTCCGCTCCACCGCGGCGATTCCAGCGGCACCGGTGAAGGCGTTGGCGTTTCCGGAATTGACCAGGACCGCCCGCGCCGAACCGCCGGACAACGCCCGGCGGCACCATTCGACCGGTGCCGAGGCGGTCTTGGACCGGGTGAAGACGCCGGCCACGCTGGTACCCTTGGCCAATTCGACAAGGCAGGCGTCCGTGCGGCCCTGATAGCGCAGGCCGCAGGCCATGGCCGATAGCCTGACCCCCGCGAGGGCCGGCAGGTCGGGGAAGGCCTCGGGGGCCAGAGGCGACCGCTTGCCCGACATCCCGCCCCCGTGCCGAGGCCTCGCAGCGCTACTGGGGGTGGCCCTGGGGGAGACCGCCCGGTGGCATCATCGGGACCTGGCCCTCGGGGAAGGCGGCCGGCAGCGGCGAGACAATCTCGACCTTGGCACCCTCCCGCAGGTCGCTCAGCACGGTGCCGACCGCCTCGCGCGACAGCTCCTCGCGCAGCTGCTGCTCCATGCCTTCGAAAGCCGGCGGCGCGCTTTCGCGCCGGTCTTCCACCTTTATGACGTGCCAGCCGAACTGGGTCTTGACAGGCGCCTTGCTGTACTGGCCGTCCTCCAGCTTGAAGGCCTGCTCGGAGAATTCCGGCACCATCTGATCCGCAGTGAAGTATCCGAGATCGCCGCCCCGGGAGGCCGAGGGCCCGGTCGAGCTCTCCTTCGCCAGCTCGGCGAAATCCGCGCCGCCGTCCAGCTTTACGATCAGCTCCTTGGCCGCGGCCTCGTCCTCGACCAGGATGTGGCGGGCATGGACCTCGGGCTTCGCCGGGTTGCCGGCCAGAAATTCGTCATAGCGCTTGCGCACGGCCGCGTCGTTGACCTGCTTGTCGATCTGGCGCTGAATATAGACCTCGCGCATGACATCCTCTCGGAGCTTGGCGACGCGGCGCTTGACCTCCTCGTCCTTCGCGAAGCCGGCCTTCCCGGCGGCCTCGGAAAGCAGGTGGAAGTCGACCACGCGCTCGACCAGCATCGGGAAGATCTGCTGAAGTTGAGACTGATATTGCGGCGGCAGGCTGCGCGCCGCCTCGAGCACCTCGGAACGATGGATCTCCTTGCCGTTCACCGTGGCGACCAGCGGGTCGTCGGCTTGTGCCGAGGCGGCCACCGGCAGCGATGCCAGCGCCAGGATCAAGGCACCTGTCTTGATGGGAGCGAAAGTCATGAGCGGAATCCTCTGGGTTTCGTTTGCCATGGCAGATCATCCGCTCACGTGCGCGATGCGGAGAAACTTTGCGCGGGGTTGTAGCACCTTGGCCCCCGGCGCAAAAGCATTACCATCGGCACGGAATAGGGCGGCCAGGCGCCGTCACGGCGAGCCCCGGCTGGTGTTGCCGCCATCGTTGACAGTCTCCCCCCGGCCCCCTATCTGTCACCAGACCGAGTTTATGGTTTTTCGCCGCCTTGCTCCGTCTTCGAGGCTTACATGCTTGAGGCGCTCACCGCGCTTGCCAAGCGGTTCTTTAGTGCCATCCGTGAGGTGTTCATGTTAGGCGCCCTCGCCAAGCGGGTTTTTGGATCCGCCAACGATCGCTATATCGCCAGCCTTGGCCCCACCGTCGACGCCATCAACGCCCTGGAACCGGACCTGGAGGCGCTGAGCGACGAGGAGCTGCTGGCCCGCACGGAAACGTTCAAGCAGCGCCTGGCGGCGGGCGAGACCGTCGAGGACCTGCTGGTCGAGGCCTTCGCCACGGTCCGTGAGGCGGCCAAACGGACCCTGGGCCAGCGCCACTTCGACGTCCAGCTGATCGGCGGCATCGTTCTGCATCGCGGCCAGATCTCGGAGATGAAGACCGGCGAGGGCAAGACCCTGGTGGCGACGCTCGCCGTGTACCTGAACGCACTGACCGGCAAGGGCGTCCACGTCGTGACGGTCAACGACTATCTGGCCCAGCGCGACGCCGCCTGGATGGGTGAGATCTACAGCTTCCTGGGCCTGACCACGGGATGCATCGTCCACGGCCTGACCGAGGACGAGCGCCGCCGGGCCTACGGCTGCGACGTCACCTACGGGACCAACAACGAATTCGGCTTCGACTATCTGCGCGACAACATGAAGTCGCGGCTGGAGGACATGGTCCAGCGCGACTTCAACTATGCCATCGTCGACGAGGTGGACTCGATCCTGATCGACGAGGCGCGCACCCCCTTGATCATCTCGGGGCCGACCGAGGACTCCTCCGAGCTCTACACCAAAGTCGACCGGTTGATTCCGCTGCTCGACGAGGAGCACTACGAGAAGGACGAAAAGCAGCGCGCCGTCACCCTGACCGAGCTGGGCGCCGAGCGAATCGAGGCGCTGTTGCAGGAAAACGGGCTGATCACCGAGGGCTCGCTTTACGATCTGCAGAACGTCAACTTCGTGCATCACGTCAACCAGGGGCTGCGCGCGCACAAGCTGTACCAGAGCGACACCGACTACATCGTCAAGGACGACAAGGTCGTCCTGATCGACGAGTTCACCGGCCGCATGATGGACGGGCGGCGCCTGTCCGAGGGCCTGCACCAGGCGATCGAGGCCAAGGAAAGAGTGTCCATCCAGCAGGAGAACCAGACCCTCGCCTCGATCACGTTCCAGAACTACTTCCGGCTGTACCCCAAGCTGGCCGGCATGACCGGTACGGCCATGACCGAGGCCGAGGAATTCCTCGACATCTACGGGCTGGAAGTGATCGACATCCCGACCAACGTGCCGTTCGTGCGGGTCGACAACGACGACGAGGTCTACCGGACGGCGGCCGAGAAGTTCGACGCCATCATCGAGCTGATCGAAGAGTGCCGAGAGCGCCAGCAGCCGATGCTGGTGGGCACGGTCTCGATCGAGAAGTCCGAGCACCTTTCGGCCCTGCTCAAGAAGCGCAAGCTGCCGCACCACGTGCTGAACGCGCGCTACCACGAGCAGGAGGCCCTCATCATCGCCCAGGCCGGGGCGCCCGGGGGCGTAACCATCGCGACCAACATGGCTGGCCGCGGCACGGACATCCAGTTGGGCGGCAACATCGATATGCGTATCGCCCAGGAGGCCGCGGACATCGAGGACGAGGCCGCCCGCGCCAGGAAGATCGAGAAGATCACCGCGGAGGTCGCCGCGGCCAAGGAGGTCGTCCTGAAGGCCGGCGGGCTCTACGTCGTCGCCTCCGAGCGCCACGAGAGCCGGCGCATCGACAACCAGTTGCGCGGCCGCTCCGGACGCCAGGGCGACCCCGGCGCGTCCAAGTTCTATCTGTCGCTCGAAGACGATCTGATGCGCATCTTCGGCTCCGAGCGGATGGACGGCATGCTCCAGAAGCTGGGCCTGCAGGACGGGGAGGCGATCATCCACCCCTGGATCAACAAGGCCCTCGAGAAGGCCCAGCAGAAGGTGGAGGCGCGGAACTTCGAGCAGCGCAAGTACGTGCTCAAGTACGACGACGTGATGAACGACCAGCGCAAGGTGGTCTACGAGCAGCGCAAGGACCTGATGCGCGGCGAGGACGTACACGATACCGTGGTCGAGATGCGCCAGCAGACCATCGAGGACACGGTGGACCGCTGCATCCCCGAGAAGGCCTATGCCGAGCAGTGGGACGTCACCGGCCTGCACGAGGAATGCCTGCGCCTGCTCGCGCTCGACCTGCCGGTCGCCGACTGGGCCAAGGAGGAAGGCATCGCCGACCAGGAGATCCGCGAGCGCATCGTGAGCGCCTCGGACAAAAAGATGGCGACCAAGGTGGCCAACTACGGCCCCGAGGTCATGCGCATGGCGGAAAAGCAGCTTCTGCTCATGGTGCTCGACAAGCAGTGGAAGGACCATCTGCTGTCGCTCGACCACTTGCGCCAGGGCATCATCTGGCGCGGGCTGGCCCAGCGCGACCCGCTGATCGAGTACAAGCGCGAGGCCTTCGAGCTGTTCGAGGCCATGCTGGCCCAGATGCGCGCGGAGACGACGGCGCTGCTGTCCCATATGGAGATCCGCGCCGTCCAGCCGGAGGAGATAGCGCCCCGGGGCCTGCCCGAGAACCTGCGCGAGACCCGCCAAGATCCCGCCTTGGGCGGCAACGGCGCGCCGGCCAAGGGCAACGGCGCCGACGAAACCCCGATGCCGCCGCCGAAAGCAGCGCCTTTCGTGCGCCGGGCCGCGGCCCAGATCGACCCGAACGACGCCTCGACCTGGGGCAAGGTGTCGCGCAACGCCCCCTGCCCCTGTGCCTCCGGGCGCAAGTACAAGCACTGCCACGGCAAGGTGGCCTGAACGGCCGCCCGGATTCTGGAAGCGGGGCCTAGAACCGTCCGTCGTAGGCCCGAGGGCCAATCTCCGCCGCGATCAGGGTGAAACGGTCGGCGGCCGCGAGGCCAGCCTGCAGTGCCTCGGCCAGGGCGGCCCGGTCACGCACAGCGACACCATTGCCGCCCAAAGCGGCGGCGACCGCGGGAAAGTCCGTGGCGCCGAAGTCCACCCCCAGGTTCTTCAACTCCCCCCGGCGCTGCTTCAGCTCGATGAGCGCCAGCGACGAGTCGACGAAGACCACGATGACCAGCGGCAGCTTCAGGTCGCGCAGCGTGGCCAACTCGCCCAGCACCATCTCCAGACCGGCATCCCCGGTGAAGGCGACGACGGGCCGCTCGGGCGCCGCGAGCTTGGCGCCGATCCCGAGCGGCAGTCCGCAGCCCATGGTGCCGAAGCTGGTCGACTGCAACAGGCTGCGCGGCCGCCGGCAGCGCCAGAGCTGGCTCAGGAGGATCCGGTGGGCGCCGGTGTCCACCGTGACGATGGCGTCCTCCGGCAAGAGCCGCTGCACCTCGTCGACGACGGCCGCCGGCCCCCAGGCCTCGTCGGCCGGAAACGCTTCGGCGAGCGCTCTCCGGGTCTCGGCCGGCGCGCCGTTCGACCAGGTGTCGCCGGGCGCGAGACCCGCGGCCAGCACCTCGAGCCCGGCCGCGATGTCGCCGAAAAAGCCCAGGCGGGTGCGGTGCACCCCGTGGTGGTTCGGCGCGGCCGAGAACTCGATGACGGGAACCGTCTCCGGGTCCCAGGGCTCGCACCAGCCGTCGCGCATCTCCACCGGATCGTAGCCCGCCAGCAAAATCAGGTCCGCGGTCCCGATCAGCGGCATCAGGTGCTTGTCGGCGAGCGGCGAGAGGCCCGCGCCGCCCAGCGCCAGCGGGTCGGTCTCGGGCAAGACCCCTTTCGCCTTGTAGGTGGTGATCACGGGTATCGAGAAGTCCCGCGCCAGCTTGGCGACGGCCGCATCAGCCCCCTGCGCCAGGACTTCGAGACCGGCGATCAGCAGCGGCCGGCGGGACTCGGCGAGCGCCCGGCGCGCGGCCTCCAGGTCCGCGCCGGGGGCCGGGGCCGCGGCCGCGCCGCGCCGCGCCCCGGGGGGCGCCGGCTCGGGCTGCTCCCGGCCGGCGAGGCCGATCGGCAGGTCGAGATGGACGGGCCCGGGCCGGCCCTCCATGGCGATCGCCAGGGCCTTGTCGACCTGGCGCGCCACGGCGCCGTCGCTCAGCATGTAGCTTGCCTTGGTGATCGGCTTCAGGACCGCGCCGTGGTCGAAGACCTGATGGGTGTATCCCGCGGCCTTCGCCGGATCGACGCAGCCGGTGATGAAGACCAGCGGCACCCGGTCCTGCTCGGCGTTGGCGACGACGTTGACCGCGTTGGCCGCGCCCGGCCCCAGGGTGGCGAGCAGAATGCCCGGCGCGCCGGTCACGTGGTAGGTGCCCTCGGCCATGAAGCCGCCGGCGTTCTCCTGCTTGCAGAGCTCGAAGCGGATGCCGGAGTCCGCCAGCGCGTCCATCACCGTCAGCACCTCGCCGCCGGGAATGCCGAAGGCGTGGCGGCAACCGGCCTGGAACAGCCGGCGGGCGAGGATTTGGGCGGCGTTCGTCATCGTCCTACTCGCCCGTCCGGGTGAGGTTGAGATAACCGTCGCGGGTCTGCGGCAGCTTGCGCCCGAGGAGCCGCGAGGCGACCACGGTGCGCAGGATCTGCGCCGTGCCGCCGCCGATCGTGAACATGCGCGCGTCGCGCGCCATGCGCTCCAGCGGATTGTTGCGCGAGTAGCCGGCGGCACCGAAGACCTGCAGCGCGTCGTTGGTCACCTTGATCGCCGCCTCGGAGGCGAAGATCTTGGCCTGGGCAGCCTCGGTGACGTCGGGAAAGCCGTCCGCGCCGGACACGGCGGCGGCCTTGTGGACCAGCGCCCGGGCGGCGGCCAGCTGGGTCGACATGTCCGCGAGCATCCACTGCAGGCCCTGGAACTCGCAGATCGGCCGGCCGAACTGCTCGCGCCGCCCGCTGTAGGCGAGCGCCAGCTCGTAGGCGCCCGCCGCCAGGCCGAGCGCCACCGTGGCGGCGCCGATCCGCTGGCCGTTGTAGGCGGTCATCAGGCGGGCAAAGCCGCGCCTGAGGCCCTCGGACGGCATCAACAGCCGGTCCTCGGGCAACTCCAGGTTCTCGATCAGGATCTCCGTTTCGGGAATGCCGCGCAGGCCCATGGTCGGCTCGCGCCGGCCGACCGCGAGCCCCGGGGCCTCGTCCTTCAGCGCGATGAACCCGCCGATGCCCTGCTCGACGCCGTCGTGGAAGACCCGGGCGAAGATCAGGTGCAGCTTCGATACCCCGCCGCCGGTGATCCAGTGCTTGCGGCCGTTCAGGTCATAGCCGCCGTCCGCCCTGCGGTCGGCCCGGGTGGTCATCTCGGTCGCCGCGCTGCCGGCCCCCGGCTCGGTGATGCAGATCGCCGGCTTGTCGCCGTCCAGGACCAGCCCGGCGGCCAGGCGCTTCTGCGCCTCGGTGCCGTAGGCCAGGATCGCGCCCAGCGCGCCCATGTTGGTTTCGACCGCGATCCGGGCGGTGACGCCGCAGGCCTTGGCCAGCTCCTCGATCACCAGGACCGCCTCCAGGTAGCCGAGGCCCTGGCCGCCGTAAGCCCGGGGGATCGTCATGCCGAGGAAGCCGGCGTCCTTGAGCGCCGCGACGTTGTCCCAGGGGTACTCTTCCGATCGGTCGATTCCGGCGGCGCGCGGCGCGATCACGTCCTCGGCGAGCTGCCGCGCGCGCGCCTGCAGATCGCGTTGCGCCTCGGTCAGTTCAAAGCTCATGTCATTCCCCTCCGTCGCCGCCCGACAGACCTCCGGCGTCGAGGGGACTCTAGCAGGTATCGCGGTGCAGAAAAGCGCCGAGGGGACGCTGTCAGGCGAGGCCCTTCTGGCCCATGGCCAGGAACTTCTCGCGGCGCTTGGTGCGCAGGTGAGGGCCGGCCGGCAGCAGCTCGAGCAGCGCCTGCTCCAGCTTGTCGCCCACGGCCTCTATCGTGACCTTGCTGTCGCGATGGGCGCCGCCCAGGGGCTCGGGCACGACATCGTCGACGACGCCCAGCTTGACCAGGTCCTGCGCGGTCAGCTTGAGCGCCTCGGCCGCCTGCTCGCTGTAGTCCCGGCTGCGCCACAGGATCGAGGCGCAGCCCTCGGGCGAGATCACCGAGTAGACCGAATGCTCGAGCATGACGACACGGTCGCCGGCCGCCAGCGCGATGGCGCCGCCCGAGCCGCCCTCGCCGATGATGGCCGAGATCAGCGGCACCTCGATCCTGAGGCAGGTCTCGATGCAGGACGCGATCGCCTCGGCCTGGCCGCGCTCCTCGGCGCCGATGCCCGGGTAGGCGCCCGGAGTGTCGACCAGCGTGATCACCGGCAGGCGGAAGCGGTCGGCCATCTTCATCAGGCGCTGGACCTTGCGGTAGCCCTCGGGCCGGGCCATGCCGAAGTTGTGCGCCACGCGGCCCGAGGTGTCGCCGCCCTTCTCGTGGCCCAGCACCATGGCGGTATAGCCCCGGAAGCGCCCGATGCCGCCGACGATCGCCCGGTCCTCGGCGAAGCTGCGGTCGCCGGCCAGCGGCGTAAAATCCTCGATCAGCGCGCTCGCGTATTCGCTGAAATGCGGCCGGTCGGCGTGGCGTGCCACCTGGGTCTTCTGCCAGGCGCTCAGCTTGGCATACGTCTGCCGCAACAGCCGCTCGGCCTTGGACTGCAGCCGACCGACCTCCTCGGCGATGTTGATGTCGCCATCGTCGGACAGGTGGCGCAGCTCCTCGATCTTGCCTTCCAGATCGGCGATCGGCTTTTCGAAATCCAGGTAGTTCTGCATGGCGGGTTCTCTAACACAGGGGGCCCGCCTAGGCGAACCGATTCATGGTTAAGGAACAGTAAAGTCCGCCGCCGAAACGAAGGTTTTCCTCTGTCGGTTTTCCTCTGTCGGCTTGACAGTGTCCGCCGCGTTGCCCATGCTCGGCCGCGTTCCTAGGGGAGCCTTCGCGGGCTGAGAGACCGCCGGTCAACGGCGGTGACCCTTCGAACCTGATCCGGGTCATGCCGGCGCAGGGAACGGAACCTCGTTTGGTCCCCCGCCCAGAGCCGCCTGCCCCGGATCGTTGGATCCGTCGGCCACGAGGAGGCTCGCTCAATGTCCCGATTCCCGTTTTTCACAGCGACGACCACCGCCCTGGCGCTCGGCTCCGCCCTGCTGGGCGCGGCGGCGCCGGCCAAGGCCGAGAAGCTCACCGTCATGCTCGACTGGTTCATCAATCCCGACCACGGCCCCCTGATCGTCGCCCTGGAGAAGGGCTTCTTCGCCGAGGCCGGCCTGGAAGTCGAGCTGATCGAGCCGGCGGATCCCAACGACCCGCCCAAGCTGGTCGCCGCGGGCCAGGCGGCGCTCGCCGTCTCCTACCAGCCGCAGCTGCACATTCAGGCGGCCGCCGGCCTGCCGCTGACGCGCATCGGCACGCTGGTCGCCACGCCGCTCAACACCCTGCTGGCGCTCGACGGCGGCCCGGTGGAGAAGATCGCCGACCTCAAGGGCCGCAAGGTCGGCTTCTCGGTCGGCGGCTTCGAGGACGCGGCCCTGAAGGCGATGCTGGCCCCGGCCGGGCTCGGGCTCGACGACATCACACTGGTCAACGTCAACTTCTCGCTGAGCCCCTCGCTGCTCGCGGGCCAGGTCGACGCGGTGATCGGCGCCTTCCGCAACTTCGAGCTCAACCAGCTGGCCATCGAGGGGCACAAGGGCCGGGCCTTCTATGTCGAGGAGCACGGCGTGCCGCCCTACGACGAGCTGATCATCGTCGCCAACAGCGCGCGGCTCGACGACCCGCGCCTCAAGCCCTTCCTGAGGGGCCTCGAGCGCGGCGTGCAGTTCCTGGTCAACCATCCGGAGGAGGCCTGGCGGCTCTTCGCCGGGCACAAGAAGGGCCTGGACGACGAGCTGAACCGGCGCGCCTGGCGCGACACCCTGCCGCGCTTCGCGCTCCGGCCCGCCGCGCTCGACCATGGCCGCTACGAGGCCTTCGCCGGCTTCCTGCTGAAACAGGGCGTGATCGACAAGACCCCGCCGATCGAGAGCTACGCGGTGGAACTGCGGTAAGGGCGGCCGTCAACCCGCCGCGGCAACCTGCTCGGCCTTCTTGACCAGCACCTCGGCCTGCTTGATCGAGGCGATGTCGATCAGGCGGCCGTCCAGCGCGACCGCGCCCTTGCCCTCCTTCTGGGCCTGCTCCATGGCCTCGAGGATGCGCTTGGCCTTGGTGACCTCGGCCTCCGAGGGGCTGTTGACCTCGTTGGCGAGCGCGATCTGGCTCGGGTGGATCGCCCACTTGCCCTCGCAGCCCAGCACCGCGGCGCGGTTAGCCTGGGCGACGAAGCCGTCGGGATCCGAGAAGTCGCCGAAAGGGCCGTCGATCGGCCGGAGCCCGGTGGCCCGGCAGGCCACCACCATGCGCGCCACGGCGTAGTGCCACATGTCGCCCCAGTGGTAGTCGCGCGGCTTGTCGCCGTCCTTGTCGGTCAGCACGCCGTAAAGGGCGTTCGGGCCGCCGATCACCGTGGTCCGCGCCTTGGTCGAGGCGGCATAGTCGGCGACGCCGAAGTGCAGGCTCTCGTTGCGCTTCGACGCCCGGGCGATCTCGTCGACGTTGGCCATGCCGAGCGCCGTCTCGATGATGTGCTCGAAGCCGATGCGCTTGTCCCGGCCCTTGGCGTCCTCGATCTGGGTCACCAGCATGTCGACCGCGTAGACGTCTGCGGCGGTGCCGACCTTGGGGATCATGATCAGGTCGAGGCGCCCGCCGGTCTGCTCGAGCACGTCGACCACGTCCCGGTACATGTAGTGGGTGTCGAGGCCGTTGATCCGGAGCGACAGCGTCTTGCTGCCCCAGTCGATGTCGTTGATCGCCTCGATGACGTTCTTGCGGGCCTGTTCCTTGTCGTCGGGCGCAACCGCGTCCTCGAGGTCGAGGAACACCACGTCGGCGGCCGAGGCCGCGGCTTTTTCGAACAGTTTCGGATTGCTGCCCGGCACCGCGAGTTCACTCCGGTTCAGGCGCGCCGGCGCCTGCTCGACGATGGTAAAGCTCATGGCCTCTCCCCTTGGTCCTGGTCTTTTCGGATCGTGACGCGGCTAAGTGACAGGTCGGCCGGGCGGAGTCAACCGCGCCCGGCGCCGGGGTTTCCGGCCGTCCCCGCACCCGCCAGCGGGTGGTGATCCCGGACCAGGGACTTGAGGCGTTCGTTCAGCACGTGGGTGTAGATTTGGGTCGTCGAGATGTCGGCGTGGCCGAGCATCTGCTGGACCGACCTGAGGTCCGCGCCGTGGTCCAGCAGGTGGCTGGCGAAGGCGTGGCGCAGCACGTGCGGCGAGACCTTCTCCGGCACCAGGCCAGCATCCAGGGCCAGCCGCTTCAGCAACTGTCCCATGCGGCGCCGGGTCAGGTGGCCGCTCTGGCCGCGCGACGGGAACAGCCACCTCGACTCGCCGCGGCCGGGGACGAAGTGCCGGCGCACCACCAGATAGTCCCGCAGGACTTGGCGCGCGGCTTCGCCCAAGGGCACCATGCGCTCCTTGCCGCCCTTGCCGCGCACGACCAGAACCCGGGGGTCGCGCGCGACGGCGGCGAGCGGCAGGCCGACCAGCTCCGAGACGCGCAGCCCCGTGGCGTACAGCAGCTCGACCAGCGCGGCGAGCCGCTGACCCTCGGGACCTTCCTCTGCATGCGCCGAGGCGAGCAGCCGCTCGACCTCCGCCTCGCTCAGGACCTTCGGCAGGCTGCGCCCCTGGCGCGGGCTCTCGATGACGGTCGCCGGGTCGTTCTCGCGCAGGCCCTCGCGGAACAGGAAGCGGTGGAACTGGCGCAGGACCGAAAGGCGCCGTGCGGCCGTGCGCGGCGACCGGCCGGCCTTGTGCTCGGCCGCCAGGAAGCCTCTCAGGTCCGCCGTCCCGGCCGCCTCGACGGCGCGTCCCCGCGCGGCCAGGAAGGCCGCAAAAAGGTCCAAGTCGCGGCGGTAGGCCACCAAGGTGTTGGCCGAGGCGCCGCGCTCGGCCGCCAGCATCTCGAGAAAGGCCTCGACATGGCGGGACGGACAGTGCGGGACAGGTCGGGGTTCCCGCCGGGCACTCATGGCCCGCCTAGATTCCCTTGGCGATCGCGGCTTCGATGGCGAGCGCCCGGGCCTCGCGCTCGAGGCCCGCCTGCATCAGCCCCGAGAGCGCCGCGTTCAGCGCCATCGGATGGCTTTGCGCCGGTCCATCCTCGCCCAACACCAGGAGCACCAGCAGCACGGTTTCGCCGAGCCGGCGCATTTCGCTGGCCTCCCTCAGGGCATAGAGCAGCGCGGCGTTGGGCATCGGCCGGGTCGAGATGCCCGGCTCGGCCGCAAAATCGGCCGGGCTCGTCGGTTCGGTGGCCAGATCGATCCAGCTCAGCGAGTCCTGTTCGCCGAGTGCCATGAACGCGCCTCGCAGCAGCGCCTGACGGTCGTGTTCGGCGGCCGAGTCGTCCTGCCGCGCCGTGCGCCACGCCGATAGGTCGCTCTCCCAGGCAAGCGCGTGGCGGCACCGCGGAAAGGAGCGGCAGAAACACGCGCAACGCCATCTGGTAGAGGCCATCGTCCCGGGCGCTGTCCAGCGCGGCGCGCAGGATCTCCGCCCGCGACGAATGCAGCTCCTGCTGCCGCGCCGCCTGATAGAGCAGCGCCCGGCCCGCCGGGCCCTTGCGCTCGCCGGCCACCGAGACGGCGTTTCCGAGCTCTTCCGGCGTGAAGGCCAACTCCGCGTAAAGGCCGGCCAGCGTCTCGGGCTCCAGCACGCCGAGCGCGACGGCGCGCTCGGCGGCCGCGGCGCGCTGCGCGAGGTTCGCGCCCGGCCACCGTGCGAGCGCGACCAGCAGACCCGGGCTGGCGTCCTCGAGCAAGGCTTGAGGGAAGGGACGGCCTACCGCGTCCAGCATCGCGAAGTGAAGCGCCGATGCCACCGGCACCTGGTCCACGTCGCCTCCGGAAAAGGCATCGACCAGAGAGAAGAACGCCGGATCGTCCGAGATGCCCTGTTCGCGCATCAGGCCGATCCCCAGCATGGCCTGGTCGACCTCGCCGGACAGGATCTGACAGAACACCAGCGCCTTGCGCCAATACGGCGTGCCGTGGCGCTCGGCGATCTCGCTGCGCACGTTCCGGCAGGCCCCGGACGGATCGCCGCCGAGCAACTGGCCCTCGACCCGGGCGCGGGCGATCGCTTCGTCGTCGTGACGCTGGGGCACGACCCGCAGGAGATCGTTCAATCCCTCGATGTCACCCAGCACCGCCAAGCGATCCACACGCACGGACAGGAGGTTGATCGAGCCTCTCTGACCGCCGGTCGCGCGTTGCCGCGGCGGCGGTGCGTTGGTCAGCAGCAGGCGCCGGGCCAGAGAGCGCATGGTAGCGGAGGTCATCGCTCCCGGCAGCCGCGGCAGCAGCCGTTCGATCGCCGCTCGCTTGCTGCCGCGCCACATATTGCGGCCAAATCCGCCGCTCTGAGAATCGAGGATGCCGATCGATTCCGGGTCGATCTCGGCCAGCGGATTGATCTCGATGCCTTGAACCGACCGGGATGGAGCTTCACTCGTGCGTCGGCGGACCGTTGTCGCCCCGGGCTCGCCGGAGGGGGGCCGGCCGCGCGGGGCCAAGAGAGTCGGTGGGCCCAGGCGCATGGGCTCGACCACCGCCGGGGCCAGATCGCCGGACTCCTGCGCGAGCGCCGGAGTCGGCGGAGCACCCGCCAAGCCCAGGACCGCCACGGCGCTCGAGAGCCGGCAGATCCAGCGGACGCTAGCGCGCGAAGCGCTCATTGGGAATGACCTTTTCGATCTGCGCCGTGGGCCGAGGGACCTCCCAGGTCGTAACGAAGACGGCGCCCACCATCACGACCAGTCCACCCGCGACCGCCAAGACAAAGAGAATGTTTCTTTTGCTCATGGGCGCTTTTCATCTACGGTCCGGGTTTCGGTCGAGGAAACAGTCCCTTCCGGGGTCCGACCATCCGGCTTGCACGGGGGTCTGTTTTGGACGCATGCTTGCATCAAGCCGCCTCGATTATGGTAGGATTCGACTATGGCGATTTTACGGCAGTCTATCGGCCGGCCGATCCTCTGGCAATGATCGGCCAGGCTCCGATAGAGCCAAGACGACAGTGGAAATCCATGCCCCCTTCCGGGCCAGAGTGGTTATCAAGATCGATCGTCCTCATCGGACTCATGGGTGCGGGCAAGACCTGCATCGGCCGGCGTCTCGCGTCTCGGTTGAAGCTGACGTTCATCGATGGAGATGCCGAGATTGAGGCCGCCGCCGGCTGCACCATCGAGGAAATCTTCGCGCGCCACGGCGAGGCCGCCTTCCGCGACGGGGAACGGCGCGTCATCGAGCGCCTGCTCGCGCAGCCGCCTCAGGTCCTGGCGACCGGCGGCGGCGCCTTCATGGACCCCCGAAGCCGTGCGGCAATTCGCGAGCGGGCCGTCTCGGTCTGGCTGCGCGCGGACCTCGACCTGCTGCTGAAGCGCACGGCGCGGCGCAACAACCGCCCGCTGCTGAAACGGGGCGACCCGCGGGAGATACTCGACGGGCTGATGGACGAGCGCTACCCCGTCTACGCCGAGGCGGATGTCGTCGTGGACAGCGAGGACGGACCACCCGAGCTGACCGTCGAACGGGTCTACCGGGCGGTCGCCGGCTTCCTGGGAGTCACCCAGGGCGCCCCGCGGAGCCAGGCGGCGGGGGCCGGCCGGTGAGCGGCCACGCCTCCCTGCGCGTCGTGCTCGCCGAGCGCAGCTACGACATTCTGGTCGGCGAGGGGCTGCTTGCCTCGGCCGGGCGGCTGATGGCGCCGCTTCTGGAACAGAAGCGGGTGGTGATCGTTACCGACGAGAACGTCGCCGGGCTTCACCTGGCGGCCGTCGAACGCTCCCTGGACAATTCGGGCATCGCGTACGAGGCCCTCGTTCTGCCGCCGGGCGAGAAGACCAAGGACTTCGCCCACCTGGAAAACCTGGTGGACCGCCTGCTGGAAGCCAAGGTCGAGCGCGGCACCCAACTCGTCGCCCTGGGCGGCGGGGTCATCGGGGACCTGACCGGCTTTGCCGCGAGTATCGTGCTCAGGGGCCTGAATTTCATCCAGATCCCGACCACGCTGCTGGCCCAGGTCGACAGCTCGGTCGGCGGCAAGACCGGGATCAACACCGCGCGGGGCAAGAACCTGGTCGGCAGCTTCCACCAGCCCCGTCTGGTGCTGGCCGATACCGAGGCGCTCTCCACCCTGCCGCCCCGCGACCTGCTCGCCGGTTATGCCGAGGTGGTGAAGTACGGCCTGATCAACGATTCGGACTTCTTCGGCTGGCTGGAGAGCCACGGCGCGGCCGTGATCGACGGCGACCCGATGGCGCGGCGCCAAGCTGTGCTCACCAGTTGCGCCAACAAGGCCGCCATCGTCGCCGACGACGAACGGGAGGCGGGTCATCGCGCCCTGCTCAATCTCGGTCACACCTTCGGTCACGCGCTCGAGGCGGAATTCGGCTATGGCGGGTATCTGCTGCACGGCGAGGCCGTTGCGATCGGACTGTCTCTCGCCTTCGATCTTTCGACCCGACTGGGCCTTTGCCCGCCGGAGGAAACGGCCAGGGTCAGGCGCCACTTGGCCGCGATCGGCCTGCCGACCGGCCTCGAAGCGCTGGACGGGCAAATCCTGAGCGCCGGGGCTCTGCTCGACCACATGGGCCGCGACAAGAAGGTGCGCGACGGCACGATCACCTTCGTACTGGCCCGCGGCATCGGCCAAGCCTTCCTTAGCCAGGAGGTGAACTTGGCCGACGTGGAAGCGCTGCTCAACAGCACCCTTGCCGCGTGAGCCCAGGCTCGGGAGACCTTAGGCCGGCAGCCACCGGCACTGGCAACATGTCTATCACAACAACCTGACAAGAAATCGAAGATGGAAATTGAGATATTCGTCTCGGTCGGCGCCATCCTGGTGCTGCTGCTGCTCTCGGCCTTCTTCTCCGGCTCGGAGACATCGCTGACCGCGGCCTCCAGGCACCGGATGCACATGCTGGAACAGCAGGGCGACCACCGCGCCCAGTTGGTCAACCGTCTCTTCGCCACCAAGGAGCGCCTGATCGGCGTCATCCTGCTGGGCAACAACCTGGTCAACATCCTGGCCTCGGCGCTCGCGACCAGCTTGCTGATCGGCTGGTTCGGCGAGGCCGGCGTCGCCTATGCGACCCTGGTGATGACTCTGTTGGTGTTGATCTTCGCCGAGGTGCTGCCCAAGACTTTCGCGCTCCACAACGCCGACCGCCTGGCCCTCGCCGTGGCGCCGGTCGTGCGGCCGATCGTCGTGGTTCTCGGACCGGTGACCCTGGCCGTGCAGGCCGTTGCCCGTGGCACGCTCTGGCTGTTAGGCGTGCGCGGCGGCACCGGCCTGAGCCCGGGCCACAGCGAAGAGGAGTTGCGCGGGGCCATCGACCTCCACGCCGGCGAGGGCGAGGAGGAGCGCCACGAACGCCAAATGCTACGCTCGATCCTCGATCTGGCCGACGTGGCGGTCGAGGAAATCATGATCCACCGGCGCAACATGGTGACGATCGACGCCGGGCTGCCACCGGCCCAGATCTTGACGGAGGTCCTGGACAGCCCCTACACCCGCCTGCCCCTTTGGCGCGACACCAAGGACAACATCGTCGGCGTGCTGCATGCCAAGGCCCTGCTGCGTGCCGTCCAGACGGCCGGCGGCGAGCTGGGCGACCTGGACGTGACCGAGATCGCCAACGAACCCTGGTTCATACCGGAGACGACCGACCTCTTGTCGCAGCTCGGAGCCTTCCGCCACAGGCATGAGCATTTCGCCATCGTTGTCGACGAATACGGCGAGTTGCTCGGCATCGTCACCCTCGAAGATATTCTGGAGGAAATAGTCGGCGAGATCGCCGACGAGCACGACGTCGAGGTGGAGGGAGTCGGTCAGCTGACGGACGGCTCCTGCGTGGTCGAGGGCCGGGTCACGATCCGCGACCTGAACCGCATGTTCGAGTGGCGTCTGCCCGACGACGAGGCCTCGACCGTGGCCGGCCTGGTGCTGCACGAGGCCAGGCGGATTCCCGAGGCCGGGCAGGTCTTCGCCTTTCACGGTTTCCGCTTCGAGATTCTCTGAAGGCGGCGTCCTAACCATCCGGCGGAGACAGACCGGCTATCGGTTGACCGCCTGCCGGTTGACCGCATGCCGCGCCGCACTATATCGACTCAATGTTCGACAACGCACCCACCGACACCGCCACGCCGCTCCCTCCGCCCGCCGAGCGTGAGCGGCTTCACACCCGCCGTTACGAATTCGGCGGCTACCGACGCAGCGACGGCCTTTGGGACATCGAAGGCCACATGACGGACACCAAGACCTACGCCTTCACGAACCGGCACCGCGGCGAGGTCCAGCCCGGCGAGGCGCTGCACGACATGTGGATCCGCCTCACCATCGACGAGGAGCTGGTGGTCCGCGACATCGAGGCCGCGACGGCGGCCGGGCCCTTTGCGATCTGTCCGGCGATCACGCCCAATTTCAAGCGCATGATCGGCGTGCGGCTCGGCCGCGGCTGGCGTCAGACCGTGCGCGAGAAGCTCGGCGGAGTCGAAGGCTGCACACACTTGATGGAGATGCTCCTGGCCATGGCGACGGTGGCCTACCAGAGCCTCTATCCGGTGCTGGCCAAGAAGGCCCAGGAAAACCCGCGCCCCGGCAAACCTCCCCTGATCGATTCCTGCCACGCCTTCAAGAGCGACGGCGAGACCGTCAAGACCCTGTGGCCGGAGCATTACACGGGGGATTGACGGCGGCATCCCGGGCGGAGGCGGCCACCCCGGCCTTCGGGACCCGGCAAGACCTCGCCCGTTTACCATCAATGGGTCCGGAAAATTAAGCTTTGGGCCCATAGACTGGGCCGTTCGCCGCGCAATTGCGCAGTCAAATAGGCTTCCGGCCCGCCTTGCCAGGGCCGGGAGCCGCGACCATACTCATGCCATGGCACGCCCGACACCAGAAGCGATTTTCGAACCCTTCCGCAGCCCCGACGAGTCCCACCGGCCTTGTCAGCACTCGGACTGCGTCGAGCCGGGACTCTACCGGGCACCCAAATCCCGTGACCAGCTGACCGACTACTACTTGTTCTGCCTCGAGCACGTGAGGGACTACAACAAGGCCTGGGATTATTTCGTCGGCATGAGCGAGGACGAGATCGAAGCGCAGCGGCGCGTCGACACGGTCTGGGAGCGGCCGTCCTGGCCGCTGGGCGCCGACTACAGCAAGGCCGAGGAGCAGGCCAGAGAGAACCTGGAGCGGGAATTCGGCAACGGCTCCGCCAAGGCCGGGCACAAGTCCGCCCGGCAGCGCAGCGGGGACGAGCGGGCGCTCGCCGTGCTCGATTTGAAGCGTCCGATCACTTTTCCTGAGATAAAAGCGCGCTATATAGAACTGGTGAAGCGTTTGCATCCTGATGCAAACGGCGCCGACAAGGCGGCCGAGGAGGAGCTGAAGCTGGTCAACGAAGCCTATTCGACCCTGAAGTACAGCTTCGTGCAGTGACCGAACGGTCCGGGCTCCGGGCTCTCGACCACCCCTAGCAGGAACGAAAACCTCGATGGTCTCAGCAAACACGAACGGCGGCACCGAGCCGCACAGCGACGTGCCCGACATCACGGTCTCGGTGCGGCAGTCCTTCGCGATCGACTGCGACATGCAGGCCCCGGCCTTCAGCCACGCGGGCGATTACGTGCCGGACCTGGACGAGGCCTATCGCTTCGACCACGACACGACACTCGCAATCCTGGCCGGTTTCGCCCACAACCGGCGCGTCATCATTCAGGGCTATCACGGCACCGGCAAGTCGACCCATATCGAGCAGGTCGCCGCGCGCCTGAACTGGCCCTGCATCCGCATCAACCTGGACAGCCATATCAGCCGGATCGACCTGATCGGCAAGGACGCCATCGTTCTCAAGGACGGCAAGCAGGTCACCGAGTTCCGCGAGGGCCTGCTGCCCTGGGCGCTGCGGCGGCCGACCGCCCTGGTGTTCGACGAGTACGATGTCGGACGCCCGGACGTGATGTTCGTGATCCAGCGGGTGCTCGAGGTCGAGGGCAAGCTGACCCTGCTCGACCAGAACACGGTGATCCGGCCGCACCCGGCTTTCCGCCTCTTCGCGACCGCCAACACCGTGGGCCTGGGTGACACGACCGGCCTCTATCACGGCACCCAGCAGATCAACCAGGGCCAGATGGACCGCTGGAACATCGTCGCCACGCTCAACTACCTGGCGCACGATTCGGAGATCAACATCGTCCTGGCGAAGTGCCCGGACTACGACACCAAGGAAGGGCGCGACAAGGTGGCCGCGATGGTGTCGCTCGCCGACCTGACGCGCAGCGGCTTCATCAACGGCGACATCTCGACCGTCATGAGCCCGCGCACGGTGATCACCTGGGCCGAGAACGCGAAGATCTTCGACGACATCGCCTTCGCCTTCCGGGTCACCTTCGTGAACAAGTGCGACGAGATGGAGCGCGCCACGGTGGCCGAGTACTACCAGCGCTGCTTCGGCACGGAGCTGGTCGAGAGCGGCGTCAAGGCGACCCTGGTCTGACCGGGCCTGGGAGCGGTCGTGACGCAGTCCGAACAGCCGCTGGAGCGATTTAGGCGCGCGACGGGCGCGGCAATCCGCGCGATCGCCGAGCGTGACGACGTCACCGCCGCCTTCGTGCCCAATCCGCAGGGGCTGGTCGGGTCCGAGGCGCGCCTGCCGCTGCCGTCGCGCGACCTTCCGATCGACGAGATCGCCCAGGTGCGCGGCGAGGCCGACACCCTGGCGCTGAAGCTGCGCCATCACGACGGGGCCTTGCACGCCCGCCAGCAGCCGGCCGATTCCG
>CAMYMY010000048.1 GCA_947259625.1 uncultured Kiloniellales bacterium
GCACTCCGGGTTGGGGCTCTCGATCTCGCGCCAGATCGTCCAAGCGCATGGCGGCACCATCGAGGCGGAGAATCGGTTCGAGGGGGAGGGCGGCGTGATCGGTGCACGGTTTGTCGTTCGCCTGCCCGCCGAGTAGCCGGCACATGACAGGTCATCTGGTTCACGCGACCTGCGTCGCCTTCGTGCCGGAGGACGGATCGGCCGGGAGCCGGTGGGACCGGCCGTTTGGGGTGTTGCTGCGCGGCCCCTCGGGGGCAGGCAAGTCCGACCTGGCGCTCAGATCGATCGACCGCGGCTGGCGCCTCGTGGCGGACGATCAGACCGAGCTTCGCCCGGCCGGAGGGCGCTTGTCGGCGGCTTCGCCAGGCGCGATCGCCGGACGGATGGAGGTGCGTGGTCTGG
This sequence comes from uncultured Kiloniellales bacterium, assembly GCA_947259625.1. Taxonomy (GTDB): domain Bacteria; phylum Pseudomonadota; class Alphaproteobacteria; order Kiloniellales; family JAKSDN01; genus CAMYKD01. The sequence continues at coordinate 403 of CAMYMY010000048.1, forward strand.
GTATCGTGACGGTACCGAGCGCGTCGGGGGCCGCGCTCTGCCTGGTTGTGGATCTGGTTGCCCCGGGCCTGGTCGAGCGCCTGCCGGAGCCCGACTTCTGCTCGCTTCTGGGCGTCCGCTTGCGGCGCTTGGCGCTCGATCCCTTCGAGGCCTCGGCACTGGCCAAGCTGCGCCTTGCTGCGTTCCGTGAGGCAGGCGCTATAATGGAGGCGATCCGGCCCGGCGGGAAAGGCGGTTGAGGCGTGCAGCCTAGGGACAAGAAGGCGATATCCGACGAAGTCGGAACGAGTGGTGCCGGCGGCGCGGCTGCGGCCGAACCCGCGGTCCGGACGGTCGTGCTGGTGACCGGTATTTCAGGGGCCGGCCGCTCGACGGCCCTCGATATTCTCGAAGATCTGGGCTATGAGGCGATCGACAACCCGCCGTTGGAGTTCTTGGCCGCAATCGTCGGCACACCGAGCGTGCGGCCGATCGCCCTGGGGGTGGATATCCGGACGCGCGATTTCGCCGCCGATCCCTTCCTCGAACAGCTCGACCGGCTTCATGCCGATCCGGCGCTCGTCCCGTGCCTGTTGTTCGTCGACTGCGAAGAGGAAGTCCTGAGCCGTCGCTATACGGAGACCCGGCGCCGGCACCCTCTGGCCCGGGGTCGACCGCTCAAGGACGGCATCGATGCCGAGCGGCGCCTGGTCGTGCCGCTACGCGACCGGGCCGACCTCGTGGTCGATACCACCGGTATGTCACCGGGGGACTTCAGGCGGCTCCTGACCGGACACCTGGACGCCGGCCAAGCGGGCGGCATGGCGATCGTCGTTACCTCCTTTGCCTATCGACAGGGTTTGCCGCGTGCCGCCGATCTGGTCCTCGACGTGCGGTTCCTGAGGAACCCGCACTACGACCCGGCGTTGCGCGATCTGACCGGCCGCGATCCGGAGGTGGCGGCCTTCGTGACCGCGGATCCGGATTTTCAGCCCTTCTTCGACCAGATTACCGCGACACTGCGGCCCCTGTTGCCGCGTTACGAAGAGGAAGGCAAGAGCTACCTGACCGTGGCGCTGGGTTGCACCGGCGGGCGTCACCGCTCGGTCATGGTGGCCGAACGGCTGGCACGCTGGCTGCGGGATGAAGGGCGCCGCATTACGTTGGTGCATCGCGATTTGGCGGAGCCGTCGGAACGCGCGTGATTCGGAGCCGGAAACGGCGTACAACATCTGGCCCATAGAAATGGAAAGGCCCATGATCGGATTGGTCCTCGTCACCCATGGCCGACTGGCTCTCGAGTTCATCGACGCGCTGGAGCATATCGTCGGCCCACAGTCCAATGTTGCCGCGATCTGTATCGGCCCCGATGACGACATGGAGGTGCGGCGCAAGGAAATCATCGATAGCGTCACGGTAGCGGACCAGGGGGAGGGTGTCGTGCTGCTTACCGACATGTTCGGCGGCACACCTTCGAACCTGGCGATTTCCGTGCTCGACCAGGGCCGGGTCGAGGTGATCGCGGGCCTCAACTTGCCCATGTTGATCAAGCTGGCCAGCGTCCGTGACAAGGACTCGCTCAAGAATTCCGTGGCTCAGGCCCAGGAGGCCGGTCGCAAGTATATCAACGTCGCCTCGCAACTGCTGGCCGACCAGGCATCGTAAGCCAGCATTGGTTGGCACCGAGATGAGCGCACCATGCTACGCGGACAAGGTACGCCAGATCACAATTGTGAACAGCCGTGGCCTCCATGCCCGGGCCGCGGCCAAATTCGTGAAGCTGGCCGGCACCTACAACGCCGAGGTCACAGTGGTGAAGAACGACGTCGAGGTTTCCGGCTCGTCCATCATGGGGTTGATGATGTTGGCCGCTGCGCCCGGGTGCGAGCTGGAGCTTCGCGCCCGGGGTCCGGCGGCGAGCGCCGCATTGGCAGCCCTGGCCGATCTCGTCGCCAACAAGTTCGATGAAGATGGATAAGACCGGGAGCAAACACAAAGGCCGGACGACGGCGGGACCGCAGCGCACCTTCGAGGGACTCGCGGTCTCGCCCGGGGTCGCCATCGGGTCTGCCCATCTGCGTGACAGCGGCGAGATCCGGGTGCTCGAGTATCAGGTGCCTGTCGCCAAGATGGCCGCGGAAAAGGCGCGCTTCGGAGCGGCGGTCGAACGCGCCAAGCGTCAGCTCGGCAAGCTCAAGGGCAAGGCCACGAGGTTCCACGGCGCTGCGGCCGAAGAGCTGGGCTACCTACTCGACGCGCACCAGCACATGCTCGGCAGCTCGCGTCTGCTGTCCGGCGTCGAACAACGGATCTCCAAGACCCGGCAGAACGCCGAGGCCGCGGTGATGGCGGAAATCGCCGACATCGCCCAGTCCTTCGAGCAGATGGACGACCCCTACCTGCGCGCGCGGGCGGAAGAGGTGCGGGAAGTCGGGATGCGCATCTTGCGCGCCCTGTCCGACCAAAAGCTCACGGACTTCTCCGCCCTGCCGCGCGGCAGCATCATCATCGCCGAGGTGATCACGCCGGCGGACACGGCGCTCATGGACCCGGCGCAGGTCGGTGGTTTCGCGACGGTCCTGGGCGGCGCCGAGGGACATACGGCGATCATGGCGCGCTCGCTGGGCCTGCCCGCCGTGCTCGGTGTCGCCGGCCTGATCGAGGGGGTCAAGACCGGCGAGACCGTGATCATCGATGGCTCGAACGGGCGGGTCATCGTCAACCCCGGGGAGTCTTTGCTGGCGGACTATCAACGCCGCCAGCGGGAACTGGAACGCGCGGACCGGGCGCTGGCCCGCTTGCGCGACGTGCCGGCCAAGACTCGGGACGGCGAGCGGATCATCCTGCAGGCCAATCTGGAGCTGCCGCGCGAGGTCGGCCAGGCGATGGCCGCGGGGGCCGAAGGTATCGGCCTGCTGCGCACCGAGTTCCTGTACATGAACCGCGACGACCTGCCCGGCGAGGAAGAGCAGTACCTGGCGCTCAAGCAGATTATCGAGGCCATGGGCGGGCGCAGCGTCACCGTGCGCACGCTGGATGTCGGCGGCGAGAAACTGGCGTCTGCCCTGGGTGGAGAGCGGAGTACGACGGACAATCCGGCACTGGGACTGCGCGCCATCCGCCTGTCGCTCAAGGAGCCCAAGCTGCTCGATACGCAGTTGGCCGCCATTCTGCGCGCGGGCACCCACGGGCCCGTGCGGATCCTCCTGCCGCTGATCACCACCGTCGCCGAGGTGCGCGAGGTTCGCAAGGCGCTGAAGACGGTCAGCCGGCGCCTCAGGCGCCGCAAGGTGCAAATTGCCGATCCACCGCCGCCCGTAGGCGTGATGATCGAGGTGCCGGGCGCGGCCTTGGCGGCCGATTCGCTGGCCCGCGAGGCCGACTTCTTTGCCATCGGGACCAACGATCTCACCATGTACACGCTGGCCATCGACCGCGGCGAGGAGCAGGTGGCGCATCTCTACAACCCCCTGCACCCGGCGGTGCTCAGGTTGATCCAGTTCTCGGTCGAGGCGGCCCTGCGCGCCCGGATCCCGCTCTCGATCTGTGGCGAGATGGCCGGCGACCCGCGTTTCGTAGCGCTGTTCCTGGGCCTGGGCGTGCGCGAGCTGTCCATGACCGTCAACGCCCTGCCGCGGGTCAAGAGCCGCATTCTCTCGCTTGATCTGGACGCTGCCACGCGGCGCGCCGGTATCATCATGGACCAGTTCGACTCGGGACGTATCGCGGCCCTCTTGGACGACTTCAATTCCCTCGCCTGAGGATTCGGTTTGGAGACACTGCCGGACAAGAGCATGGCTGCCGGAACCGGGTCCGATGATCCAGTGGCGGAGACGATCCTCGCTCTGCTCGCCGAGGTCGGCGCCGGCAAGTCGATCGGTCCCGAGGCGGTGGCCCGCGCCTTTGCCGCCGGGCGCGCCCGGTCGAACGACCCGCCGGACCTGTGGCGGCGCTATCTTGCCGCCGTGCGCCAGCAGGCGCTCCATCTGGCCCGCCGAGGCCGCATCCGGATCCTGCGCAAGGGCAAGGCGGTCGACCCCCATGCACCGGTCAAGGGCGTGATTCGCTTGGCCCTGCCTGCCGAGGACGGTCCCGGTCCGGGCGAGAATTAGAGGACCGGATCCTCGATACTGTTCTGGCGGCAGGCGGCGGTCACCGCGTTGGACAAGAGGCAGGCGATGGTCATGGGCCCGATGCCGCCTGGCACCGGCGTGATCGCGCTGGCCACCTGGCGCGCCTCCTCGAAGGCGACGTCGCCGACCAGCCGGCTTTTGCCCTCGGCCATCTCGATCCGATTAATGCCGACATCGAGCACCGTCGCGCCCGGCTTGATCCAATCGCCGCGAACCATTTCGGCCCGGCCGACCGCGGCCACCAGAATGTCGGCCTGGCGGCATTCCGACGGCAGGTCGCGGGTCCGCGAGTGGGCGATGGTCACCGTGCAGTGCTGGCCCAGCAGAAGATGGGCCATGGGCTTGCCGACGATGTTGGAGCGGCCGACGATCACCGCGCGCATGCCCTTCAGGTCGCCGACGTATTCGCGCAGCAGCACCATGCAGCCGAGCGGCGTGCAGGGCACCAGCGGCTTGCCAGTGCCGGTCATGAGGCGCCCGGCGTTGACCACGTGAAAGCCGTCCACGTCCTTGGCCGGATCGATCGCGTCGAGCACGGCCTGCGCGTCGATCTGGTCGGGGAGCGGGAGCTGCACCAGGATGCCGTGCACGGCCGGGTCGGCGTTGAGCCGGGCGATCAGATCGAGCAGCTCATCCTGGCCGGTCTCGGCCGGCAGGGCATGGTGGAAGGAGTTCATGCCGGCCTCGGCGGTCTGGCGGTTCTTGTTGCGCACGTAGACCTCGCTCGCCGGGTTTTCGCCGACCAGCACCACTGCGAGCCCCGGCGTGAGGCCGTGCTCGCGTTTGAGTTCCGAGACCACGCCGCCGATACGGCCGCGCAGTTCGGCGGCGAAAGCCTTGCCATCGATGATCCGGGCCTCGCTCATCGCTGTTCCTTTCGCTTTGAGTCGGTCGTTCTTGTGGTACCGAGAGGGTGCCACGCGGTTGTGCCGCGCACACGGCTTGGCGTCCTGTTCGAAAACGCCGTGAAAAGCAACGTTACCGACGCCCGCCGCCGACGCCGGCCAGCCAGCTCTCGAGTCGGGTTTCCAGCACCGCGGGGTCGCCGGAAATCAGCAGGGTCTTCTGCCGCTGGCCATGTCCGGCCACGATGCCGATCGTGGTCTTCGGCAGCTTCCAGGTCTTGGCCAGGAGCTTGACCAGGGCGGTGTTCGCCTTGCCGCCTTCCGGCGGTTCCGTGACCCGCACCTTGAGAACCACCGTTCCATCCGCAAGCTCGCCCAGGCCTTCGACGCCGGCGCGGCGCGCGCCCGGCTGCAGACGCAGCGCGACCCGCAGGCCGGTGGTGCTTGAGCTAAAAGGGCTCTGGTTAGTACCCGCCACCGCGCAACGACCAAAGGATTCTGGTCAAGACCATCTCACAGAAATAGAGCGCCAGGATGAGGATTACCGGCGATATGTCGACGCCGCCCAGGTTTGGCATGAAGCGTCTGATCCGGCGCAGCGCTGGCTCAGTCACCCGGGTGAGGAAGTCCCAAAGGGTGTAGACCAGACGGTTCGACGTGTTCACCACGTTGAATGCGATCAACCAGCTCAATACGGCCGAAACGATGACCACCCAGATGTAGATATCGATGGCGACCATGGTGATTTGGATCAAGGGAACGAGAACGATCACGGGCGAGCCCCCTCCAGCGGCGTCTTGCGGGCCCCCGTCGCGGAGCCGCCGCTAAACTACCGGCCGCGCCTGCGGCACACAAGGACGCTCGGCGACGCCGGCCCTCCCGCAAGACCGGGCCTTGGCGGCGCCCGACCCCGAAAGGGGCCTTTCTTGACAGGCAGCCGGCAAGTTTCCATTATCGCGCCGCCCGCCGGGCCTTGTATTTCTCTGTTCGGAAGTCTATCTGACGGGCGCAGTGGGGCCGTAGCTCAGTTGGGAGAGCGTCGCGTTCGCAATGCGAAGGTCAGGGGTTCGACTCCCCTCGGCTCCACCAAACTTCTCAAACGGTTAGTCTAATTCAGAGCGCGAGCCCAAGGTCCGCGTGTGTTCGCTTGGCAGGCACGGACCGCGTCCTCCCAGCCGAGACAGGCGACCAGGCTGTGCGCGAGCTGTTCCTGGTAGCTACGGTTGTCTCCGGCCTCTACGTGTCTGTTCTGTCCCATCGCGATGTCCTCTCCCTAGGGCGCGCGCCACCAACCGCGCCGCATCCCGTTCGATTGTGACAGGATTGTACAAGGAAGGGCTTTCGCGTAATTTAAGTATTGTGTTTAAGAACAATTGGTTGGATTCTGAGTGTTCGCTGGGGAACCGGGCGGTTTTATTGTTAATACCCCCACCCCGGGCGGGATTTCTTGATCAGAGACGGCATTCTCGGCGGACGGACCGACCAGATTCGTCCTGCAGCACCGGACGTGGACAGCGGAAGAGAACCGTGCGGCCCGTCAACCGGCCGCGCGCACGATCTTCTTGTTTTTCTGCACGACCGGCCGGATCTGGGTTACGTTCGCCGGGGTCGCCTCGTGCATGTCGTCGACGCTGTCGGCCCGTTTCAGTACTGAAATCGGCAGGCCATTCAGCATTCCCCACGGCAGCTTCAGATCGATCTTGGGGTCGTGCTCGAAGGTCCGGCCGACGACCTCGCCCGTCACCTCCAACACGACTTGGACCTTGTCACCTAGGTTCATTGTACTCTCCTTACACCCCTGTCAAGAAGTCGACCAGAACGAAGCCACCGTCCCCTCTCGACATTTATAAAATCCTATATGAATTTAATAAATTGTCAATATCGTTTGTTTACCAATATAGTAACAATTCAGATATGGTTAACGTGTATTACTAAGAATACCCTCGTATTTTGGAGCAACTATTTATAGTTATGCAGGATTTAGGCAAAGTCATGGCGAGCATCACTCCAAGATCAGTCAACAATATTTGCAACCGTGTCGTTGACCCTGCCAGGATGAATCCAAATCTCGCACGCCTTGATATTCGGGAACAATTCTTCCTCTACAATGAGATGCGCATCAAGGTTTGGTCGTGATCTGGAGAGATCATTCCAAGCGACGGCCTGGTTGCACGATGACTTTGGTGCGCGGCGGCGGCTGGGTTCAGGGCTTAACACTTTCGAAATTATGACAAATTAGTGTCAAATCCGACGTTAACCGTGAATCGTGAGTCGCATGATGCAAGCAAAGAATGACGGGCCGACCGATCCGGCTCCCGGGGGCGAGCGGCGCCACAAGAAGCGTGCCGCGGTGCTCTGGACCGGCAGTCTCGAGTGTGGCGGTCAGGTCGCGGACTGCATTCTGCTCAACGTCGGCGCAAGAGGCGCCATGGTGCGCATGGCCGTTCCCTTCGAGCGGAGCTTGCCGGTGACGCTGCACTCCTACCACTTCGGCAACCTGACCGGCCGTGTCGTGTGGCAGGACGGCAATGCGATCGGCGTTCAGTTCGAGGAATCGCCGGAACAGGTGATCGAGACGCTCGGACGGGCCCTGCCGGAACTGGCGGCCGCCTGAGGCACGGCCCGGGAGGTGGCCGGACATCCCCGGTTCGCCTGCCGGGCGCCGGGCGGTCAGGTTTCGCGCGGCCGCAGATGGGCGTGCCAGCGCCTCTCCCACATCTTGAACCCCCAGACGATCAGGAACGTGAGGCCGAGATAAAAAAGGCCGGCGGTCAGATAGGATTCATAGGGTGCGAAATGGCGGGAGTTGACGATCCGGCCAGCGCCCAAGAGGTCGACGAGGGTGACGACACTGGCGATGGCACTGCCGTGCAGCATGAAGATCACCTCGTTGCCATAGGCCGGCAGGGCACGCCGAAATGCGCTCGGCAGGATGATGCGGCGGAACATCAGAGCTCGCGACATGCCGCAGGCCCGGGCCGCCTCGACTTCGCCGAACGCCGTTTGCTCGATGGCGCCGCGCAGGATCTCTGCAGTATAGGCGGCGGTGTTCAGGGCGAAGGCCAGGAGCGCGCACCAATAGGCTTCCTTGAGGAAGGGCCAGAGGAAGCTCTTCTGCACAACCTCGAACTGGCCGAGGCCGTGATAGATCATGAACAATTGGACCAAAAGCGGCGTGCCTCGGAAGAAATAGATGTAAGCCCAGGGAATGCCATAGACTAAAGGGTTCTTCGACGTTCTGAGCAGGGCGATGGGAATCGCCAACAGCATGCCGAAGAACAGCGCCATGACCACCAACTGTACGGTCAACCACAGCCCCTGGAGATAGAGCGGCAAGTTCTCGATGACGATGGAAAGGTCCATGGCTCACGCCTTCCGAACGCCGCTGCTGTAGCGCTTGTTGGTCCACCTGAGAGCAATGTCCGACGTCGCCGTGATGACTAGAAATAACCCGGCCGCCAAGAGGTAGAACGTGAACGGCTTCTTGACCGTGAAGCCGGCCGCTCCTGCGTTGTACACCATGTCGTGCAGGCCGATGACCGAGACCAGTGCGGTGGTCTTGGCCAGCACCAGCCAATTGTTGCCGAAACTCGGGAGGGCGTGACGGACCATCGCCGGCAGGGTGATGCGGAAAAAGGTCTGGGGTCCGGTCATGCCATATGCGTGGCCGGCCTCGATCTCGCCGCGCGGCACGGCCAGGATGGCGCCACGGAACGTCTCGGTCATATACGCGCCGAAGATGAACCCGATGGTGAGGGTGCCGGCGATGAAGGGACTGATGTCGATGTACTCCCACCCCATCCAGTCGCCGATATCGTTCACCAGCATCTGGCCACCGAAAAAGATCAGCAGCATCAGCACCAGGTCGGGCACACCGCGAATGATTGTCGTATAGACCCCGGCAATGGTCCGCGCGACTCTGGATTTCGAAAGCTTCGCGACCGCTCCGATCATTCCCAGCAGGGTAGAAATGGCCAGCGACAGCAGCGCCACCGCGACCGTCAGACCAAAGCCCTTGAGCACCAATTCGCCGTATCCTTGGAGGTCGAACATGTGACGAATTTCCCTCCATCCCCGCATCGGACGGCGAGGCTCGACACCAACTCCCGCGCGTACGGGGGTTGGCGCCGGCCTGCCGGGTTGGTCCTTAGCTCGTGGGCTCGCCGTAAACGTCGAAGTCGAAATACTTGTCGTTGATCTTCTTATAGGTGCCGTCGGCGCGGATCGCGTCGATGGCCGCGTTGAACTGCTCGACCAGGTCGGCATTATTCTTGCGGATCGCGATTCCGGCCCCTTCGCCGAAGTATTTCGGATCGCTGTAACCGGGACCGACAAACTCGAAATCCTTGCCGGTGTCGGTATTCAGGAAGCCGTCGAGCATGGCCATGGAATCGGCCAGCAGCACGTCGATCCGGCCCGCGGCGGCGTCCAGATAGGCTTCGTCCTGCGTGGCGTAACGCTTGATTTTCACGGTGTCGCCGAATTCGGCGGTAATGAAATTGTCGTGCGTCGTGGCGCGCTGCACGGCGACGGTCTTGCCCTTGAGTCCCGCTGCGGTGATTTCGATTCCGGAGCCCTTCCTGCGCGCGAACTTGGCCGGTGTGTTATAGTACTTCCTTGTGAAGGCAACTTTCTCCTTGCGCTCTGGGGTGATCGACATCGAGGCGATTATGGCATCGTATTTGCGGGCCAGCAGCGCCGGAATCATGCCGTCCCAGTCCTGTGACACAAGATCGCATTCGGCGCCCATCTGCTTGCACAGCGCCCAGGCGATATCGATGTCAAAGCCTTCCAGCGTTCCATCCGGCTTGATCGAGCTGAACGGCGGATAGGCGCCCTCGACACCAATGCGGATCTTCTTCCATTCCTTGGCGTCCGCCTGGCCGCCGGCCAGTGCGAGCGCCAGCACAAAGAGTGTGGCAATAAGTTTTCTCACGGGTCCCTCCTTGATTGTCGTCGGTTAGGTTCGGATCTGCTTGTCCTTGCTGGCCCGGCACCGTGGCCCAGGCCGTCACATTACTTTAGGTTTCCGGCCAGGAACTGCCGGAACCGATCGGATCGCTGAGTCTGAAAGACCTGCTGGGGCGGGCCCTGCTCCTCGATACGACCTTGGTGCAGGAATATGGTCTCCGATGAAACCTCCCTGGCAAAGCCCATTTCGTGGGTAACCACGATCATGGTCCGGCCCTCCTCGGCCAGTTTGCGGATGACCCTGAGCACCTCGCCCACCAGCTCGGGATCGAGCGCCGAGGTCGGTTCGTCGAACAGCATGACCGCAGGCTCCATGGCCAGGGCGCGGGCGATCGCCACGCGCTGCTGCTGGCCGCCCGACATATGCGCGGGGTAGTAGGACCTGTGCTCGTAGACTCCGACCTTTTCCAGGATCGCCTCCGCCCGCTCGACTGCCTCGGCCTTGGGTACCTTGAGCACATGGACCGGCGCCTCGATCACGTTCTCCAGCGCCGTCATGTGGGACCAGAGGTTGAAGCCCTGAAAGACCATCGCGAGGCGCGTGCGGATGCGTTGGATCTGTCTCGGATCCTCGGCGGCCAGACCGCCGCGGCCGTCCGGCTTGAGTCGGATCGTTTCGCCACTCACCGTAATTGTGCCGGCGTTCGGTGTCTCCAGGAGGTTGACACAGCGCAGGAAGGTGCTCTTGCCCGAGCCGCTGGAGCCAAGCACGGCGATCACGTCGCCTTCGTGAGCGGTGATGGATACGCCCTTCAGAACTTCGAGATCGCCGAAGCTCTTGTGTATGTCCTCGGCCACCAAGGCCGGTTGGGCACCGTTGCTGGCGGGCGCAGTTTCCGCCATGCTCCCTCTTATCTCCCTGTTCAGGCTTGCTTTCCTTATTGATCCGAAAGTTAGCCAGCTTTCGTGGCCTTGCAAAGCAAAATCAGGGGTCCAGCCCTTGGCCAGGTCAGGCATATCTCGCCAGCTGGCCTACCGGACCGGGTCGGTGCGGGCGGGTTATGGTCAGGCGGTGGTGCGGCGGTGGCGTTTGGGTGCGTCTGCCTCGAGGGTCTCAAGCGCCCGTTTGGCGTTTGGGTGCGTCTGCCTCGAGGGTCTCAAGCGCCCGTTTGCGGCTGCGCAGGCTGCGCAGGGTCGAGACCAGGAAAGCGATCATGATCGCGGCGGTGAGCCCATAGGCGGGCCAGACGTAGTGGCCGTAGCCGCCCATGGCCAAGAAGGTCTCGATCTGTTCCATCGGTGTTGCCAACTCCCTCCGCTCCGCTCACGCCGGCGTCACGCCGGCGTCACGCCGACGTCACGAGGACGCCGCCGCCGGGCGCCCGGCCCGGGCGCCTTCGCCCCGGCGGCCCTCGCCCCGCCCCGCCTCCAGCGCCGTCAGCCTGAGCGCCCGCGTCCGCGCCGCCAGCAGCTCGCTCTTCATGCGCACCAGCAGAAGCGTCACGTAGTAGAACGTAAAGCCCACCGCCATCAGAAGCAGCGGCCACAGCATCTCCGCGTGGATGCTCGGACCCTCCATGCGCAGAACGCTCGCCGGCTGGTGCAGCGTGTTCCACCAATCAACCGAAAACTTGATGATCGGCCGCCTTGCGGCCCCGACCAGGGTCGTCAAAGGCGTTCATCAAGGCCATGTGACCCAGATACAGGAAAAACAGCACCAGAACCGACGTCAGACGCGCATCCCAGACCCACCAAGCCCCCCACATCGGCTTGCCCCACAACGACCCCGTCGCCAAGGCCAGAAACGTGAAACCAGCCCCGATCGGCGACGAAACCTTCGCCGCAACCTCCGCCAGAGGATGACGCCAGATCAGCGCGATCCCGCTCGCAATCGCGATGTTCGAATAAACAAACAATGCCATCCACGCAGAGGGAACGTGAACGTACATGATCCGAACGCTCTCGCCCTGCTGATAGTCCGCCGGCGCAACAAACAAACTCAGATATAACCCAACCGACAAACACAAAACCGTAACCCCGATACTCCACGGCAATACCCGAGCCGATAGCCGAATAAACCTCCCCGGATTCGCAAACCTGTGCATGTTTAGCCGAATAAACCTCCCCGGATTCGCAAACCTGTGCATGTTTTAAAATCTCAACCTTCATCGTAGAGCGCCCGAAGTCCTCGGCAACAGCGTCGCTCTCGCATCACTCAAGGGCCTGGCGCAAGGCCCAAGAGCAGGCCCAGGGGGCCAGCGGCAGGACGCCGAGCAGCAGCGCCCCCAGAAGCAACAAATGGGGCCTCGCGGACAATCCCGCTAGGTCCGCGTCGATCGCCGAGACCGTGAAAATCAAAACCGGCACATAGAGTGGCAGCATGAGCAGCGAGAGCAGCACGCCGCCGCGCCGCGCGCCCAGCACGAGCGCCGCGCCGATCGCGCCGATGAAACTCAGGACCGGTGTTGCCAGGGTCAGGGCGGCGAGCAGCACGGGCATGCCGGCCGCATCCATACGATACAGCAGGGCAATCAGCGGGGCCGCGGCGATCAGCGGCAGTCCCGTCGTGCACCAATGGACCACCACCTTGGCCAGCACGATGAGCTCCAGCGGCGTGGGCGACAGGGCGAGAAGCTCCAGGTTGCCGTCCTCGTAGTCGGTCAGGAACAGCCGCTCGAGCGAGAGCAGGCTGGCCAGAGCCGCCGACACGGCGATGACGCCGGGGGCGATGCGTGCAAGAAGATTGGGCTCCGGGCCGACCGCGAAGGGAAACATGGACGCGCAGAGCACGAAGAACAGGACCACCAGGGTGGCGTCGGAAAGCTGGCGCAGCGCCAGGCGCAGATCGCGCATCAGAATGCTGAGGAACGTCGTCACCAGGCCAATTCCATTTCCGGGCCACCGATAAAGTCATCGAGCGTCAGCTCCTCGCTGTCCTCGACCGGCAAGGGCACGTGGGTTGCCGCCGCCACCCGCCCGCCGTCCGACCGGTGCCGGGCGATCGCGGCGCCCAAGCTGTCCAGGGAAGCGTCGTCCAGGCCTACGCTGGGCTCGTCGAGCAACCAGAGCTCGGCCGGGGAGACGAGCAGCCGGGCCAGCGCCAGACGCCTTTTCTGCCCTGCCGAAAGCATGCGCCCGGGCACCTTGGCCAGGTGGCTCAAGCCGAAATGTTCGAGCGCCCGTGCCACGTCGGCGTTCGGCCGGCCGCGCAGACCGCCCCAAAATGCCAGGTTCTCAGCCGCGCTCAGCACCGGCTTCACCGCATCCAGGTGTCCCAAGTAATGCACCCGGCCCCGGTGCGCCTCGGGGTCCTCGGTGACCTTCTCGTCGCCCCAAAAAAGCGCGCCGGCGACCGGTGTCAAGAGCCCCGCCATGATGCGCAGGAGGGTCGACTTGCCGCTGCCGTTCGGGCCGGTCAGCAGCAGGACACCGCCCGCGGGCAGGGCGAAGTCCAGTCCGGTGAAGACCTGCCGCAGGCCGCGGTGGCAGGTCAGGTCACGGCCTTCGAACAGGGTCATTCCGAGCGGTCTTCCGGGACACGGGAGGGACGGCGCAAGGCGGGCTCTCGCGGGGCAGGTCGTTAGGTTGGGCCCGATATATCAGATTGCGCAGGGGCCGCCAATCACGACGGCGGCACCCGAAGGTGTGGTTGTCAAAGGGGAAGGGCGGCCGCCGGGGTCGGGCCGGCGACCGCCCTCAGTTTCCAGCCGTTGGGGGGCATTGATGAGAGGCCGGCTGGCCACCTCGGACAGAGAGGGGAAGTCTCCGTAATCATCTATATGACGGGGGATTCTGGTCGGATTTGGCCCCAATTGAGGCGAAACTATGATTTGTGGTTCCGCCCCGGGGTGCCCCCCGAAGTCGGGTGCGGTCACTCGTAGCTGCGCAGGTCGTCGATCACCTTGCCGTCGTTCTGCAGCTCGCCGGGCGCGACGAGGCTGACCTCGCCCTTGACCTTGCAGGCCGCCTGGAGCGAGTCGGCGATGGCCTCGGCGAGGGCCGTGTCGGCCTCCAACACTTCGCAGATCAGGGTCATCGCGTCGCTCGCGCCGCTTCGCTCGACCGTGAGGCGCGCCTTGAGGATCTCGGGATGCCGGCGCGCCACCTCGGCGACCTGCGCCGGCTGCACGAACATGCCCTTGACCTTGGTCGCTTGATCGGCACGGCCCATCCAGCCCTTGAGCCGCATGTTGGTGCGGCCGCAGGCGCTCTGTCCCGGCAGCACCGCCGAAAGGTCGCCGGTGGCGAAGCGGATCAGCGGATAGTCGGGGTTCAAGGTCGTGACCACGACCTCGCCGACCTCTCCCTCGGGGACGGGATCGCCGGTCCCGGGGCGCAGGATCTCGACGACGATCCCTTCGTCGACCACCATGCCCTCGCCGACGGCGCCGTCCGGGCCGAAGGTCTCGTAAGCGATCAGGCCGAGATCGGCGGTCACATAGCATTGCAGCGTGGCGACGCCGCGCTCGGCGTATTCCTGGCGCAGCGCGGGGAACAGGGCGCCGCCGGAGACCAGCGCCCGGACGAAGCTGCCGCAGTCGAGGCCGAGTTCCGCGGCCTTGTCGAGCAGCACCTTGAGGAAGTCCGGCGTGCCGGTGTAGCCGTTCGGCCGGAAGTGGACGATCGCCTGGACCTGCTGCTCCGTGTTGCCGACGCCGGCCGGGATCACCGCGCAGCCCAGCGTGCGCGCGCTGCTGTCGAGGATCCAGCCGCCCGGCGTCAGGTGATAGGCGAAGCAGTTGTGGATCAAGTCGCCGGCGCGGAAACCCGCGGCATGAAGCGCACGCTCGGTCCGCCAGAAGCCGCTGCGCGCCGTCTCCAGCTCGTAGATCGGGCCGGGGGAGGCGAAGAGGCGCGCCGCCGGGCCGGCCGCAAGTCCGCCGAAGGGCGGTGACTCCGTCTGCAGCGCGATCAGGTCCGACTTGCGGGTTACCGGGAGTCCCGCCAGGGCCGCGCGGTCGGTCACCGCCGCCGGGTCGATGCCGTCCAGTATGCGCGCGAAGCCGGGCGCCACGTCCTTGGCGTGCGCCAACTGGCGCTGCAGCGCGGACATGAGCGCCGTCTCGCGCTCCTCCGGGCCGCGCGCTTCGAGATCGTCGAAGTGGTCCCCGGTATCGGTCATGCCAGCCACCGCTTGCGCCGCTTGTAGTGCTTGACGTCGCGGTAGCTCTTGCGCCCGCCGGCCGACAGGCCGAGGTAGAACTCCTTGACGTCCTCGTTGCTGCCGAGCGTCTCGGCGTCGCCGTCCATCACCACCCGGCCATTCTCGAGGATATAGCCGTAGGTCGCGAATTTCAGCGCCATGTTGGTGTTCTGCTCGGCCAGCAGGAAGGACACGCCCTCCTCCGTGTTGAGCCGCTTGACGGTCTCGAAAATGCCTTCGACCAGCTGCGGCGCCAAGCCCATGGAGGGCTCGTCCAGGAGAATCATCTTGGGACGGCTCATCAGCGCCCGGCCGATCGCCGTCATCTGTTGCTCGCCACCCGAGGTATAGCCGGCCAGGCTCTTACGCCGTTCCTTGAGGCGCGGGAAATAGCCGTAGACCATCTCCAGGTCGCGGTTGATGGCGCCACGACCGCCGCTGCGGGTGTAAGCGCCGGTCAGGAGGTTTTCCTCGACCGACAAATGCTCAAAACAATGGCGCCCCTCCATGACCTGGATGACGCCTCTCTTGACCAGGGCGTTCGGAGTCAACTTCTCGATCTGCTCTCCGTCGAACTCGATGGCGCCCTTGGTCACCTCACCCCGTTCTGCGTGCAACAGGTTGGAGATCGCCTTCAAGGTCGTGGTCTTGCCGGCGCCGTTGGCCCCGAGGAGGGCGACGACGCCTCCTTCGGGGACCTCGAGCGAAACCCCCTTCAGCACGAGGATCACGTGGTCGTAGATCACCTCGATGTTGTTCACCGACAAAAGGGGTTTGGCGGTCTCGCTCATGGCTTGCCAACGGCTCCTGGCAGGAGGGTATGCACTATGGGCATTCGGAACCGAGCGACATGCCCGTGCGCAGCGTCAGCCCCTTTTCGGCGGCATATTTGGCCGCCGAAGCTTCGATCATGGGGCGCACGATCGACTGATCGGTCTCGATCCAGTCCGAAACCATTTCCCAGTGATCGCCGACCCATTGCTGGAACTTCACGCCGCCGCCGCCCTCATGGTCGAGGCAGGAGAGCTTGAGAGGCGGAACCAAGCCGGTCGCGCCCTGGCTCCCGATGTCCGCGGCGGTCAGATTGAGATTCTCGAGGCCCCAGCGCACCTGCTCGCCGGACATGACCTTGTTGCCGAACTTCTTCTGCGCCGTCTTGATGCCCGCGACGCTGAGGAAGGCATTCACGACACCGCGGTTCCACAGGATCGTGCCTACCGCTTTCTTGGAACCAGCGCCGTCGCCCTTATCGTAGACGTGCTTCAGGATGTCCTGGATCAAGGGGAAATCCTGTCCGGCGGCATGGAAGCCGGCGCAAATGTAACCATCGGCTGCCGCCCCGGCGGGCACGGTATCCTGCTCAGCGCAGCTCCACCAAACGCCGATCATCTGGTCGCGCGGGAAGCGGATACGCGCCGCCTCCTTGATGGCGGTCTGGTTCATTACGCCCCAGCCGCGCAGGATCACCCAGTCGGGCTTGTATTGGCGGATCTGCAGCCAGGTGGCCTTCTGGTCGAGGCCCGGGTGGGTGACCGGGAAGTGGGTCACCTCGAAACCGTATATCTCGGCCTGCTTCGCCAGTACGGGGATTGTCTCCTTGCCGTACGCCGAGTCATGATGGACGTTGGCGATTTTCTGGCCCTTGAGCTTGTCCATGCCGCCAAGTTTTTGGCCGATGAACTTGATCTTGGCCGTGCTCTGGGACCAATAGTTGGTGACCATCGGGAAGATGTAGGGAAAGACGCGCCCATCGGATGCGTCCGTCCTGCCGTAGCCCAGGGAAATCACCGGGATCTTGTCCTGGGGCGCCCGGTCGATGACGGCGTAGGTCAACCCCGTGCCGAGGGGATTGAACAGCGAGGCGCCGGCCTCACCCTTGTTCTTGAGCCGTTCGTAGCATTCGACAAAGCGATCGGGTTTGTATCCGGTCTCGCATTCCTCCCAGGTCAGCTTGACCCCATTGATGCCGCCGTCGCGGGCGTTCAGCATCTTGAGATAGTCCACGAACCCGTCCATGAACGGTTGGCCGTTCACGGCGTAGGGACCGGTGTCGTACGTGGTCACCGGGATGAATTGCTGGGCGGCCGCAGGCGAAATCATCATCGGAACGGCGATGATCGCCGCCCAAATCGAGTTCCGGCCGAATTCACTCAAGTTCATAGGTGCCTCCCTTGGTTTAAAACCCTTGGAACTCACTGTCCCAAAGCTAGCATGGGGCCCGTAAAGCCCGCAAATTTGCAATGTGCATAGCCCGCCGCCCTAGTACGGAAACGGCCATAGCCGAAACTTCTCCTTGGCGATCTGCCACAGCCGCGCAAGGCCGGCCGGCTCGACGATCAGGAAAAAGATGATGAGACTGCCGAAGATCACCAACTCCAGGTGCGAAAGCGTGTGCGCGGAAAGCGTTCCCCCGGCGAAGATCGATGAGACGTTGTTGAGCACGATCGGCAGAAGCACGATGAAGGCCGCGCCCAGAAACGAGCCGAGGATGCTGCCCAGACCACCGATGATGATCATGAAGAGGATCTCGAAGGAGCGGAAGATGTCGAAGGCCTGGGGTTCTACCGTGCCGAGGTAGACGTAAGCCCACAGGGCCCCAGCGATGCCACAGTAGAAGGAGCTGACGGCGAAGGCCAGGAGCTTGGTGTGAAGCAGGCGTATTCCGATCACCTCGGCGGCGACGTCCATGTCGCGCACCGCCATCCAGGCGCGGCCGATTTCGCTGCGCACCATGTTCTTGGCCGCCAAAGCCAAGACCGCAACGATGCTCAGCGTGAGCAGATAGCGGCTCTGCGCGCCGGAGAACTCGAAACCGAACATCACCATTGGCGGTGCGGTGATCACGCCCGAACTGCTGTAGTTGGTAAACCAGCCGACCCGGGTGAACAGCCACTCCAAAAAGAACTGCGCGGCCAGAGTCGCAACCGCAAGATAGAATCCCTTGATGCGAAGCGACGGCAGCCCGAACAAGATCCCGACCGCGGCAGCGATCAGGCCGGCGAGTACGAAATCAAGGATGAAGGGAATCTCGGGAATCCGAATCTGCAGGTTGTAGGCGGCGAACGCCCCCACGGCCATGAATCCGGCGGTACCCAGCGAGAGCTGCCCCGCATAGCCGGTCAGGATGTTCAGCCCCAGCGCGGCCAGCGAGAAAATCAGGAAAGGCGTGAGGATCGACCTCAGCCAATACTCGTTGGCGACTAAGGGGACGAAAACGAAGGCTACGGCCAGGATCACCAACACGCCGAAGCGGTCTTGAGCGATCGGAAAGATCGACTGATCCGCAGCGTAGCTGGCCTTAAACTGCCCCGCCTCGCGATAAAACATCGCCTAAACCCTCTCGATGATCTTTTCGCCGAACAGGCCCTGCGGTCGGAACAACAGGAAAACCATGGCCAGCATGTACGGAAACCAGCTTTCGATCGCGCCGCCCACGAAGGGACCGATGAAGACCTCGGCCAGCTTTTCGCCGGCGCCGATGATCAGCCCCCCGATGATCGCGCCCGGTACCGAGGTGAAGCCACCCAGGATCAGCACCGGAAGGGCCTTCAGGGCAACCAGAGAGATGCTGAATTGGACGCCCAGCTTGGAACCCCACACCAGCCCCGCGA
Organism: uncultured Kiloniellales bacterium; assembly: GCA_947259625.1. GTDB lineage: Bacteria > Pseudomonadota > Alphaproteobacteria > Kiloniellales > JAKSDN01 > CAMYKD01. The sequence continues at coordinate 19,025 of CAMYMY010000048.1, forward strand.
CCAGCGCCACCACGCCGGCCACACTCCAAACGACGACCCAGATCGTCTGCAGCGGAATGCCGACCGACAGTGCGGCCTGATGGTCGTCGGCCACGGCGCGCAGGGCCCGGCCGATGCGCGTTTTCTGGAAGAACACCGCCAGCACCACGACCAGCGCCGCGACCATGGCCGCGGCGAAGATGTCGAACTGGCTGATCAGCATCCCGAACACGTCGATGGGCAGATCGGGAACCCCCAGGTCCAGCGCATGCACGTCGCTGTCCCACACGCCTTGGGCCGTGCCCTCGATGAAGAAATTCAGGCCGATCGAGGCCATGAACAAAATGATCGGCGCCTGATTGACCAGCTGGCGCAGCACCAGCCGCTCGACTAGCATGGCCAGCACCACCATCACCATCAGTGTCGAGACGCCCGCCAGCCACAAGGGGGCGCCCATCTCGACCAGCCTGACGAAGGTCAGCGCGGCCAGCAGGACCATCGCGCCCTGGGCGAAGTTGAACACACCCGAGGCCTTGAAGATCAGGACGAATCCGAGGGCCACGAGAGAATACATCGCCCCCGATAGCAGGCCGGCGATAAGCACCTCTAAGAAGAACAACCAGTCGAATGCCATGTGTGCGTTCCTGTCGCGCTGGGCCTCCCTAGTGGCTCACGCCCAGGTAGGCATCGATTACCTCCTGATCGGCGCGCACCTCGTCCGGCGAGCCATCCGCGATCTTGCGACCGTAGTCCAACACCATGACGCGGTCCGAAATGTCCATGACGACGCCCATGTCATGCTCGATCAGCGCAATGGTCGTGCCGAATTCGTCGTTCACGTCGAGGACGAAGCGGCACATGTCCTCCTTCTCTTCGACGTTCATGCCGGCCATCGGCTCGTCGAGCAGCAACAAGTCCGGCTCCATGGCCAGGGCCCGGCCCAACTCAACCCGCTTCTGAAGACCGTAAGGCAGGCGGCCGACAGGGGTCTTGCGGATTGCCTGGATCTCCAGGAAGTCGATGATCTTCTCGCAGACCATGCGGTTCTCGATCTCCTCCTTCTGTGCAGGTCCCCAATAAAGCGCCTGCCAAAGAAAGTTTCGACGCATTTTCAACAACCGCCCGGTCATGATGTTGTCGAGCGTCGACATGCCCTTGAACAGGGCGATGTTCTGGAAGGTGCGGGCAATGCCTTGCTTGGCGGCCTGGTGCGGGCGCATCTGCTTGCGCGTGCTGCCCTTGTAGGTAATGGCGCCCTCCTGCGGGTGGTAAACGCCGTTGATCACGTTGAGCATCGAGGACTTGCCGGCACCGTTCGGCCCGATGATGGCCAGGATCTCGTGCTCCCGGACGTCGAAGCTGACCCCGGACAGTGCCCTCACGCCGCCGAACGACAGACTGATGTCCTCCACCTTGAGCATAATGTCGCCGATCTTCTTGTGGGCCTGGCTCATGGCCGGTCGCCGCCCTCAGCTCGCCCGTTTGAGGTCTTGAAGGGTGAAGACTTCCGCGGGTTCGATCTTCAGGTCCGCGGACAGCTTGCCCTTGCGGCCGTCCTCGAAGGTGACCTCGGTCTCAATGTAGACGTGGCTCTGATCGGAATAGAGCCCGTCGATCAGTGGCTTGTATTTCTCGGCGACGATCCGCCGGCGCACCTTGCGGGTGCGCGTCAGCTCGCCGTCGTCGGCGTCGAGCTCCTTGTGCAGGATCAGGAAGCGTTTGATCTGTGAGGACGCAAGCTTGGGATCTTCGGCCAGGTCGCGGTTGACCCGCGCAACGTGGTCTTGGACGGTGCTGTAGACCTGCGGCAGGGCGGCGAGCTCCTGATAGCCGCCGTAGGCGACGCCGTTGCGCTCCGCCCAGTTGCCGACCGCCTCCAGGTCGATGTTGATGAAGGCCGTGACGTCCTCGCGCCCGTCGCCGAAAACAACGGCCTCCGTGATGTCCGGGAAGAACTTCAGCTTGTTCTCGATGAACTTTGGCGCGAAGAGGGTGCCGTCCTTCAGCCGCCCCACGTCCTTGGCCCGGTCGATGATCTTGAGGTGGCCGTCCTCGTCGAAGAATCCGGCGTCCCCTGTGTGCACCCAGCCGTCCTGGGTCTTGGTCTCGGCGCTCGCCTCCGGGTTCTTGTAGTACTCCTGGAACACGCCGGGACCTCTGAACATGACCTCGCCGTTGTCGGCCACCTTGATCTCGACCTCCGGTGCCGGCGGACCCACGGTGTCCGGCTTGATCTGGCCGTCCGGCTGGATGGTGATGAACACGCTGGCCTCGGTCGAGCCGTAGAGCTGCTTCAGGTTGATGCCGAGCGAGCGGTAAAAGTCGAAGATGTCCGGACCGATCGCCTCGCCGGCGGTATAGGCCAGGCGGATCCGACTGAAGCCCAGGGTATTCTTGAGCGGGCCATAGACCAGCAGACCGCCGAGCCAGTAGAGCAGCCGGTCCGTCATGGGCACCGGCTGGCCGTCGAGGATTTTGACCCCGCTGCGCCGGGCCAGGTCCATGAAGCCGCGGAAGATCTTGCGCATGATCCAGCTGGCGTCCTCCATCCGGATCATCACGGTGGTCAGGATGTTCTCGAATACGCGCGGCGGCGCGAAGAAATAGGTCGGCCCCAGTTCGCGCAGATCCTGCATCACCGTTGCGCTCGACTCCGGGCAGCTCACGCAGAATCCGGAACAGTAGCTCTGGCCGTAGGAGAAGATGTGGTCGCCGACCCAGGCCATGGGCAGGTAGGCCAGCATCTCCTCCCTTTCCGTCAGGTGCTCCAGCCGGGCGGCATTGTCGGCCGTTCGGATCACGTTGTCGAAGCTGAGCACAACGCCCTTGGGCTGTCCGGTGGTGCCGGACGTGTAGAGGATGATCGAGTTATGGTCGCCGGAGGCCTTCGCCACCTCGGCCTCGAAGAAACCGGGGTTGGCCTGGTCGAAGGCCCGGCCCTCGGCCTGCGCGCGCTCGTAAGGCTCGAGGAAATCCTGATCGTAGTGTCGCATCCCGCGGGAATCGTCGAAGATGATGCGCTCCAGGGTCGGGCAGCGCTCCATGATCTCGAGCAGCTTGTCGACCTGCTCCTGGTCCTCGACCACGGCGAAGCGGGCCCCCGCGTGCTCGATCACGAAAGCCATCTCGTCGGCCACGGAATCCTGATAGACGGGGACCGGCACGCCGCCCACGGCCTGGGCGGCGACCATGGTCCAGTAGAGTCGGGGCCGGTTGTCGCCGACGATCGCGACCTTGTCGCCGCGTTTCAGCCCCCGGGCGGCCAGGCCGCAGGACAAGGCCCGGACCTCGTCGAGCACTTGGCTCCAGGTCCAGGACTGCCAGATGCCCAAATCCTTTTCACGCATCGCCGGGCGGTTGCCGCGTCGCTTCGCGTTTTCAATGAGCAGCTTCGGAAAGGTGTCCGCGCCGATGCCGGCCGGACCCTCGTTGCCGGCCGCGCTCATGGCTGATTGCCCTGCTTTGGCGGAATAGGGTGCACCTGGAAGCCGCGCCGGTTCCAAATGTCGAAGGCTGGGGCTCCCAAGAATCCCCCAAGCGTGATTGGCATCACGCTTTTCTCCCTGTCTGTTCTAAGCCGCAGATTTTTTCTTGGCGCGGAGTTTAGTGCGGCCCGAGGCTTATGACAATCGCGGCATTTCGCCGGACAATCGGCGTTAGTATAACAGGGAGCTTCGGCGAAGAACTTCGGCACGGCGCCGCGCGGCACCGGCCGGGTCGGGCGTCCGGGGAAACGGCACTGGCGCTGCCTTTGCCGCCGGCGCCCGTGTTTCCTCCGGCTCCCGCCGAGCCTCAGCTGGTGGCGATGCCGATGGCCACGAGAATCGAGAAAGCGGCAACCAGCCAAATCCAGGTGTTCTTCTTCAGAGCTTGAGTGATCCGTTCCGCCATGTTCCATCTCCTTCGTCGGGTGCTTGGTGCGTAACCCTCTTCGGGTCTCGTCTGGCGCTACCGTCACCCACGATTCGCCCGACGCGTTCAGAGCATCGGCAGTGTTGTTATACCTGTCAATAATTCACTGTTTATCAAAGAGTTTTTTGTAAAAACCTTACTTGGGATAGGTGTAAATTTGTCAAATCTGTAAATCCAGACAGGGACTTTTGGCGCGAGCGCGTAAAGTTTGCGACACTGACCCGCAACCTATGCAGCCTCGGTGACGGGTGGGCGTTCCATGATACGGTACCTTTCGACAGTCTTGATCCTGGCCGGCCTGGCGGCCTCCGGTACGGCCTTGGGCGCGAACGCCGCCGAGGAGGGCGGTGCCATGAACAACGCGCGATTGGACCAGCTGATCCGGCGGCTCGAGGGAATCGAAGGCGAGATCGAGGGTCGGCCCGGCTTTTGGCGGTTCGGCGTCAAGGGGTTCCAGGCCTACGTCATCACCGACGAGCGCGCCGACCGGATGCGGATCATGGTTCCGGTCGCGGCGGTCGAGGGCCTGGGCAAGGACGCGCTTTATCGGGTGATGCAGGCGAATTTCGATACCGCGCTGGATGCCCGCTACGCGATCGCACAGGGCGCCCTGTGGAGCGCGTTCATCCACCCGCTGTCTGCGCTGGGGGAGGACGAGTTCTTTGCCGGCTTCGAGCAGACGGTCACCCTGGCCGCGACCTATGGCACCAGCTACAGCTCCGGCGCACTCAAGTTCGGCGGCGGCGATGCGCCGCCCGACAGTCCCGAGGACGCGCCCGAGCAGGAAGACAAGGACCTTTAGCCCAAGATACTCTGAAAGCCGGCGGCGTGGCTGCTGGACTCCCGGAGCGAATCGAATAATGTGGCGCTGCCAAGGCGTTCCCCGCCAGGCGCCCGCGCACGGCGGGGAACCCGGAACCCACCCGGACCGTGGAACTCTCATCGAAGGGGACAGACCCGTGACATCCGGCAAAGACACGCTGAAGGCCCGCCGCACGCTCGCGGTCGGCGACAGGAGCTACGACTACTACAGCCTCGAGGCCGCCGCCGAGCTCGGCGACGTCTCGCGCCTGCCCTTTTCGCTCAAGGTGCTCCTGGAGAATCTGCTGCGCCACGAGGACGGACAGAGCGTCACGGTGGACGACATCAAGGCCATGGCGGAATGGCTGCAGACCCGCCGCTCGTCGCGTGAGATCGCCTATCGGCCGGCGCGGGTCCTGATGCAGGACTTCACCGGTGTTCCCGCGGTGGTCGACCTGGCCGCCATGCGCGCGGCCATGACCGACCTGGGCGGCGACCCGAGGAAGATCAACCCGCTCTCGCCGGTCGACCTGGTGATCGACCACTCGGTCATGGTCGACAGCTTCGGTGCGCCCGACTCGTTCAAGAAGAACGTCGAGATGGAATTCCGCCGCAATGCCGAGCGTTACGCCTTCCTGCGCTGGGGCCAAGGCGCCTTCGACAACTTCCGTGTGGTGCCGCCGGGAACCGGCATCTGTCACCAGGTTAATCTCGAGTACCTGGCCCAGGTCGTCTGGACCCGGGAGTCGAACGGCCGCACGCTGGCCTATCCCGACACCCTGGTCGGCACCGACAGCCACACGACCATGGTCAACGGCCTGGCGGTACTGGGTTGGGGCGTCGGCGGCATCGAGGCCGAGGCCGCCATGCTCGGCCAGCCGGTCTCCATGCTGATCCCCGAGGTGGTTGGCATGAAGCTGAGCGGCGTGCTCAAGGAGGGCACGACGGCGACCGACCTGGTGCTGACCGTGGTCCAGATGCTGCGCGCCAAGGGCGTGGTCGGCAAGTTCGTCGAGTTCTACGGCCCCGGTCTCGATCATCTGACCCTGGCCGACCAGGCGACCATCGCCAACATGGCGCCGGAATACGGCGCCACCTGCGGCTTCTTCCCGATCGACGCCGAGGCGATCCGCTACCTCGAATTCACCGGCCGCGACCCCGAACGCGTCGCCCTGGTCGAGGCCTACGCCAAGGCCCAGGGGCTGTGGCGCGACGCCGGCACGCCGGACCCGGTCTTCACCGAGACCCTGGAGCTCGACCTGGGCAGCGTCGAGCCGAGCCTGGCCGGACCCAAGCGCCCGCAGGACCGGGTCGCGCTCTCCAGGCTCGGCGCCGAGGCCGGCAAGCTCGTCGCCGACGCGGTCGGCGAGGCCGCCTCGGCGCAGGTTCCGGTCGAGGGCGGCAGCTACAGCCTCCGGCACGGCGACGTGGTGATCGCCGCGATTACCAGCTGCACGAACACCTCGAATCCGGCCGTCCTGATCGGCGCCGGGCTGCTCGCCCGCAAGGCCCGGGAGAAGGGCCTGAGGACCAAGCCCTGGGTCAAGACCTCGCTCGCGCCCGGCTCGCAGGTGGTGACCGACTATCTCGAGGCGGCCGGCTTGCAGGAGGACCTCAACGCTCTCGGCTTCGACCTGGTGGGCTACGGCTGCACGACCTGCATCGGCAACTCCGGCCCCCTGCCCGAGCCGGTCGCCCGGGCGATCGAGGCGGGCGGCCTGCACGTTGCCGCGGTGCTGTCCGGCAACCGCAATTTCGAGGGCCGGGTCAATCCGTTGACGCGCCTCAACTACCTGGCCTCGCCGCCGCTGGTCGTGGCCTACGCGCTGGCCGGCTCGATCACGCGCGACCTGCTGAACGAGCCGCTCGGAAAGGGCGGCGACGGCCAGCCGGTCTACCTGCGCGACGTCTGGCCCTCCAACCGCGAGATCCAGGAGGTCGTCGAACAGGCGCTCTCGCCGGAGATGTTCCGCACGCGCTATAGCAACGTCTTCGAGGGGCCGGAGGAATGGCGCGCGGTCGAGGCCGCGGCCGGGCTGACCTACGACTGGCAGAGCGCGAGCACCTACGTGCAGTACCCGCCGTTCTTCGAGGGCATGGAGGCCGAGCCCGGCGCGCTCAGCGACGTCACCGGCGCCCGCGCGCTCGCCCTGCTCGGCGACAGCGTGACCACCGACCACATCTCGCCGGCCGGCGCGATCACGAAGGAGGGACCGGCGGGCGAGTACTTGATCTCGCACCAGGTCCGGCCGCTCGACTTCAACTCCTACGGCTCGCGCCGCGGCAACCACGAGGTCATGATGCGCGGCACCTTCGC
>CAMYMY010000049.1 GCA_947259625.1 uncultured Kiloniellales bacterium
GCGGGCGGGCGCTGCCGCTCGTTTCACGATGCCAAGCTCGGCTGCTCCATCGACAACGGCAACCACCTGCTTCTGACCGCCAACACCGCCGCGCTCTCCTATCTCGAAGAGATCGGGGCGCGGGAGACCCTGGTGGGACCGGACCATGCCGCCTTTCCCTTTGTCGATCTCGCGACCGGCGAGCGCTGGACCGTGCGGCCGAACGCCGGGCCCGTACCCTGGTGGATCCTTTCGGCCAAGCGACGCATTCCGGGGACGCGGCCGGGGTCGTATCTCGCCGGGCTCAAGCTGGCCTTCGCCGGGGCCGAACGAACGGTGGCCGAGTGCCTGGACCCGTCCGACCCCCTGTGGCCGCGTTTCTGGGAGCCTCTGACCGTTGCGGCGCTCAACACCCAGCCGCACGAGGCCTCGGCGCGGCTGCTCTGGCTCGTGCTGCGCGAGAGCTTCGCCAAGGGTGAGGCCGCCTGCCGGCCGCTGATCGCGCGCGACGGCCTGAGTGCCAGCCTGGTCGATCCGGCGCTCGCCCGGCTGAACGCGGCCGGGACCCCTGTCCACTTCAATACGCGGCTGCGCGCGCTCGATTTCGTCGGCGACCGGCTCGCCTGCCTCACCTTCGCGGACGACGAGGTGGCGCTCGCCGAGGGCGACGGCGCGGTACTGGCCCTGCCGCCGAGCGTCGCCGGCGGCCTGGTCCCAGGGCTCGAAGTGCCGGAAGACAGCCGGCCGATCGTCAACGCGCACATCCGCCTGCCGGCGGCGCACGCGCTGCCCGAGGGCCTGCCCTTTTTGGGTATGGTCGGGGGCACAGCGGACTGGCTCTTCCTGCGCGGCGACATCGCCAGCCTGACCGTGAGCGCTGCAGAGGCCCTGGCGGAGGAGCCGGCCGAGACCATCGCGGCGAAGATGTGGGCGGATACCGCCGGCGCGCTCGGCCTCGACCCGGCGCTCGATCCCCCGGTCCGGGTGATCAAGGAGCGCCGCGCCACCTTCGCCCAGACGCCCGCGGCGCTTGCCCGCCGGGCGCCGGCCGGGACCGCCTGGCGAAATCTGGTGCTGGCCGGCGACTGGACCGACACCGGCTATCCGGCGACCATCGAAAGCGCAGTCAGGTCGGGTCGCCGGGCCGCCGAGGCGGTCGCGCGTGGGACCGGAAAATTGACACAATAAGGTTACCATTCGCCGTCTTGTGCGACCCGGTATGAAACACTAGGTTTCAGCACAGCAACTTGCGGTCGACTCGACCGCTAGCGAAAGCGGCCCCGGGCGGGATTCGGGGCCGTGGGCTATTCAAAGGAATGACGCATGGGTGTTCTCGCGACACAGACGGATTTTGAGGGCGGTCTCGATGACTTGGTCCGGGACAGTCGCGAAGCCCTCAAGGACCGGCAGCGCGACGACGGCCATTGGATCTTCGAGTTCGAGGCCGACGCGACGATCCCCGCCGAATACATCATGCTACAGCACTTCCTAGGCACCGTGGAGGGTGCTTTCGCCGCCGATGTCCAGCCGAAGATCGCGAACTACCTGCGCGACCGCCAGGCCGAGCACGGCGGCTGGCCGCTGTTTCACGCCGGCGACTTCGACCTGAGCGCCACGGTCAAGGCCTATTATGCGCTCAAGCTGGCGGGCGACGACGCGGAGGCACCGCATATGCGGCGTGCCCGCGATGCGGTCTTGGCGCGCGGCGGCGCGGCGCGATGCAACGTGTTCACGCGCATCGCGCTCGCCCTGTTCGGTCAGGCGCCGTGGCGCGCCGTCCCGGTCATGCCGATCGAGATCACGCTGCTGCCGCGCTGGTTCCCGTTCCATTTGGAGAAGGTGTCCTACTGGTCGCGTACCGTGATTGTCCCGCTGCTGATCCTCATGGCCCTCAAGCCCCGGGCCAAGAACCCGCGCGGTGTCGACGTTCGCGAGCTGTTCGCCGAGGACCCCGAGCACTGCGCCTATCCCATGAACGCGACGGGCACCGCGCTAGGCGCCGCGTTTTCCGCGCTCGACAAGGTGTTGCGCTCGGTCGAGCCGGCCTTTCCCAAGCGTGGCCGCAAGCTGGCGATACAAAAGGCGCTCGACTTCATCGCGCCGCGCTTGAACGGCGAGGACGGCCTGGGCGGTATTTTTCCCGCCATGGCCAATGCGGTCATGGCCTACGAGGCGCTCGGCACGCCGCGCGACGACCCGGACTTCGGAACCGCCCGGGCCGCGGTCGACAAGCTGCTGATGTTCCACGGCGACCGGGCCTACTGCCAGCCCTGCCTGTCGCCGATCTGGGATACCTGCCTGGCGCTGCACGCCCTGCTCGAGAGCCGCGAGGACCCGCAGGGCCAGGCCGTGCAGAAGGCCATCGACTGGCTTCTCGAGCGCGAAATCACCGGCACCTACGGCGACTGGGTCTGGCGCCGCCCGGGCCTGAAGCCGAGCGGCTGGGCCTTCCAGTACTGGAACGACCACTATCCGGACGTCGACGACACCGCCGTCGTGGTCATGGCGCTCGACCGCGCCAACGACCCGCGCTGCCGGCCGGCGATCGAGCGCGCGGCCGAATGGATCATCGGCATGCAGAGCAAGAGCGGCGGCTGGGGCTCGTTCGATCCGGAGAACGAGTACACCTATCTGAACTACATCCCCTTCGCCGACCACGGCGCGCTCCTGGATCCGCCGACCGTCGACGTGACGGCGCGCTGCCTGTCGATGCTGGCGCAGCTCGGCTATCCGCGAGATCATCCGGCGGTGCGCAAGGCCGTCGAGTTCCTGAAGCGCGAGCAGGAGACGGACGGCTCCTGGTTCGGTCGCTGGGGCACCAACTACGTCTATGGCACCTGGTCGGCGCTCTCGGCCCTCAACGCCGTTGGCGAGGATCTCCAGGCGCCTCACGTGCGCAAGGCGGTCCGGTGGCTCGAGGGCTTCCAGCGCGAGGACGGCGGCTGGGGCGAGGACTGCGCGACCTACTGGCAGGAACGGCGCGGCGAGTCCAAGGCGAGCACGCCCTCGCAGACCGCTTGGGCGCTGCTCGGCCTGATGGCCGCCGGCGAGGTCGACAGCGAGTCGGTCGAGCGCGGAATCGCGCATCTGCAGGCGGCGCCGCGCAACGGCGCCAAATGGGACGAGGCGCTTTATACCGGCATCGGTTTCCCGCGCGTCTTCTATCTGCGCTACGACGGCTACAGCGCGTATTTTCCGCTCTGGGCGCTGGCGCGCTACCGCAACCTGATCTCCGGCAACGCGCAGCGCGTCGCCCTGGGCATGTGAGCGGTCTGCGGCTTCGGGGTCCGACACGGCCCAGCGCGCAACGCTCGCGTGCGCGGAAAGACCACGAACCTGGGATCGCCCGGGCGGTTCATGCGCCCCGCCGACGCACCCGGCATCGCCGCCGACTTCATCGACAACGGATTTCCGCAACACCACGCCGGCGGGCATCCATTTCCAATACCATGTTGCGCAAACGCGACGCGCGAGAATATGATTTGGATCAATGCCGAGCGGTGCCGGTCATTGATAGAAGTCCCCTCCGAAACGCGATGCCTCGGGGGTTCCGGTCCAAACGGCAAGTCGCCGGTTCGCTGAGGGAATGGTTTTTCTGCAAGCTGGAGGGGGCGGATTACATGGAGAACACCAGTACAGGAAGCCTTGCGCTGGATCCTTTGAGTCGGGAGTGGGCGCGTAAGTACGAGTTCGCGGGGATATGGGAAAGCAACCTCGACGACGCCTTTTCCGATCTGGCGCCGTATTATGATTTCGCGAGCAATCTGGCCAGCCTGGGCCTGTGCGGCAGATGGCGCGAGCAGTTTATTTCCAGCATCGCCCTCAGGCCCGGCTACAAGGTCCTGGACGTCTGCGCGGGCACCAACGCAGTCGGCATGGGGCTCCTGCGACGGCAGCCCGACCTCGATGTCTGCGCGATCGATCGAAGCAAGGCCATGCAGGGCGTCGGCCAGGGTCGTGCGCGGTCCCGCGGTCTGAAAATAGAGTCGGTCATAGGCGATGCGAACCACCTGCCTTTTCCGGACGGCCACTTCGATGTCGTGACCTTGCAATGGGCGACCAGGCATTTGCGGGTCGTCGACGCGTTCTCCGAAATCCGACGCGTTCTGAAGCCAGGGGGATGTTTCTACCACTGCGACATGCTGCGGCCGGAAAGCCGGGTGGTGCAGACGCTCTACAGCACCTATCTGAAGGCCTGCCTGCCGGTGACCGGACTGGCGTTCGGCAGCGGTCCGGAGACCTGGAGCCTGCGCGACTATTTCGTGCGCTGCGTGGAGATGTTCTATTCCGCGCCGGAGATCACGGAACTGCTCCGGCATATTGGGTTCTCGGGTGTCTCCAGCAGAGCCGAGGTGGGCGGGATCGTCGCACGCCACAAGGCGGTCAAGGCCTGACGATCCGGCGCTACAGCCGAATTTCCGGCAGTGACGGCCATGTCGGCTTCGGCCTGTGGTATCCTATCGGCGTGATTAACCCGCGGCCCAGCTTCGCGTCAAACGCGGACCTCCGGATCCGGGGCGGCGCCCGCTTTCTCCCGAGAGTCTTGCGGATCACGGGTCCGTCTATGTGTTTCGGTGCGCGGTGCAGGGTGAGCGCGGGCTGATGGTCCGGGCCGGCTTCGTCACCGGGCTGGCCGTCGAGGCGGGCGTGCTGCGCCGGCATGCGGCGTCGCACGATCCGGCCATCGCGCTCATGATCGCCTGCGCCGGGGCCGACGCCCTGCGGGCCCGGCAGCTGGCCGAGGACCTGCTCGAAGCCGGTGCGGGCGCCCTGGTCAGCTTCGGCATCGCCGGCGGACTCGACCCGGCGCTAGGGCCCGGCGACATCGTGCTGCCGGAAGCGGTCGTCGCGCCCGGCGGTATGGCCGTCGTGACCGACGCTGCCTGGCGCCGGCGCGTGCTGGACCTGGCCGCGGCAAAGGGCCTCCGCCCGGCGGGCGGCAGGCTGGTCGGTAGCGACCAAGTGGTCGCGACGGTTGCCGGCAAGCGGGCCCTGTTCGAGACGAGCCAGGCGGTCGCGGTCGACATGGAAAGCCACGCGGTGGCCCTGGCGGCGCAAGCGGCCGGCGTGCCCTTCCTGGTGGTCCGCGCGGTGATCGACCCGGCGGACCGGGCGCTACCGAAGGCGGTGCATAGCAGCATCGCCCCGGACGGCCGCGCCCGCAAAGGGCTGGTGACCGCGCGCCTCGTCCTGCGCCCCTGGGAGGCGCCGCAGGTGAACCGGCTGCGCCAGGATACGGGTGCCGCGCTCCGCGCGCTCGGCAAGCTGACCCGGGCGATTGGCCCGGTGCTCACGACCTATCCGAGGGGTCCTTGAGGGGCGGCTACTCCGCGGCCTCCGAGGTGGTCTCCTCGACCGCCTTTGCGACCACGCTGTCGAACACGAAGTCGGCCGGACGCTGCCCGTCGAGCGGGATCTCCGGGGCCAGGGGACCTTCGGTCCCGATGCCCTTGAGCGCGACCTTGAGGGCTTTCAGGGGATGCTTCACCGTATCCTCTACCGCCGTACCCTCGTAGCCGCAATGCACCATGCAGTTCGCGCACTTCTCGTAGTTGCCGGTGCCATAGGCGTCCCAGGCGGTCTCCTCCATCAACTGCGCGAAGGAGGCGGCATAGCCTTCGTTCAGGAGGTAACAGGGCCGCTGCCAGCCGAAGATGTTGCGCGTCGGGTTGCTCCAGGGCGTGCAGCGATAGCTCTGATTGCCGGCCAGGAAGTCGAGGAACAGCGACGATTGGCTGAACTGCCACTTCTTGCCCTTGCCGCGCCGGAACACCTCGCGGAACAGGTTCTTGGTGTTCTGCCGGCTCAGGAAGTGCGCCTGGTCGGGCGCCCGCTCGTAGGCATAGCCGGGCGAGACCGTGATGCCCTCGATGCCCAGTTCGGTCGCGTAGTCGAAGAATTCGGCGACGCGCGCGGGCTCGGCGTTGTTGAACAGGGTGCAGTTGATGTTCACCCGGAAGCCCTCGGCCTGCACCCGCTTGATCGCCTTGACGGCGCGCTGGAAGACGCCCTTCTGGTCGACCGCCCGGTCGTGCTCCCCCTCCAGCCCGTCCAGATGTACCGAGAAGGTCAGGTAGGGGCTCGGTTTGAACAGCCCCAGCTTCTTCTCGAGCAGCAGCGCGTTGGTGCAGAGGTAGACGAAGCGCTTGCGTTCGACGATCCCGGCGACGATCTCGCCGATCTCCTTGTGCAGCAGCGGCTCCCCGCCCGGGATCGAGACGACCGGCGCGCCGCACTCCTCGACCGCCTCCAGGCACTCGCCCACCGAGAGCCGCCGGTTCAGGATCTCGTCCGGATAGTCGATCTTGCCGCAGCCGGGGCAGGCCAGGTTACAGCGGAACAGAGGCTCGAGCATGAGCACCAGCGGGTAGCGCGCCCGTCCCGTCAGGCGCTGCTTCAAAATGTAAGCGCCAACCTTGATCTGTTGTTTTATCGGAACCGCCACGGCCACCTCGCCTGATTGCGCTATGGTCGGCTTGCTCCGTCCGAGCCCCGACCCTGATCCCTATGCCTAGCCGCTTTTTCCGGCTTAGCCAAGGCCGATCGGAAGGGACCACAACTTTCGCCCATCACGATCCCGTGCTCTTCGTTCGGGCCTGCGAGACGGCCTCGCGCAGCTCTTCGAGCGACACCGCGCCCGGGATGATGGCCTCGCCGATGACGAAGGCCGGTGTGCCGGTGATCCTCAGACGGGAGGCGAGTTTCAGGTTGGCCTGGATCGCCGCCTCGATCCCGGGATCCTCCATGTCGGCCCGCAGGCGCGCCATGTCCAGGCCGATCCGCTGGGCGACGCGGAACACGTCGTCGTCGGCAAGCTGGCCTTGCACTCCCAGCAGGGCGTCATGAAAGCCTTCGTAGGCCGCCGTGCCCTGCCGCGCCGCGGCGAGCGCGGCCCGGGCGGCCGTTTGCGACGACTCGCCCAGGATCGGGAACTCCTTGTAGACGAAGCGCAGACCCGCGTCCCCGGCCAGAAGCTCACGCAGCGCCGGTTTCACCGCCCGGCAGTAGGGGCAGTTGTAATCGAAGAATTCGACCACCGTGACGTCGCCCTCCGGGTTGCCGCCGACGGGGGCCCTGGGGTCGCGGGTCAATTCGGCGCGGAACGCCGCCAGATTGGACCTGACCAGATCCTGCTTCGCCTGAGCGTCGCGCCGCCGCAACTCCTGGATCGCCCGCAGGACGATTTCGGGGTTCGCGGCGATATGCTGTTCGATCAAGGCCGTAACGCGCTGCTCCTGGCCGCTGCCCAGCAGCGCCACGGCGTAGCCACCCAGCGCGGACACCATGGCGATGGCCAGGATCGCAAGGGCCGAACGATAGCTAACTTGCCGCTTTCCCATAAGGGCCGTCCCGTATCTTCGCCAAATCTCGGTGCGTTATATCCCGGGCGGCTTAACAAAAGCCTCTCTGGGGTTCCACGTGCCCGCTCAGTTGCGGCGGGCGTACTTGCCCCAGAGGCGCTCCGGCGCATACCACAACAGCCCGAATCCGCCCGAAACGGCGGCACGGCCCGGCCATAGCCAGCCGCGCGGGCCGAGCCACAGGATCCCGAGGCCGTGCAGCAGGCTGGCCACAGCCATGAACAAGAAGAACGGCCCGGTCAGGTGGCAATGGAGCCGGCCATGGACACGGCCGCCACCAAGGCGGCGCTCGGCAGGCCCCAGGCGAGCGTGTAGTTGCGGACACCGCTCACCCAGCCCCGCCGCCCGTCTGGTTTGCTCATGGCCCGGGCGCGCGTTCAGCTGCAGCATCCGTCGGGCACTTCCGCGCCCTTGGCGCGGGCGTCCTGGATCGGCGGGCAGGGTATGGTCCCGTAGGAGCAGAACACGCAGCAGTCGCCCTCGAGCGGGCGCAGCAGCGTCCCGCAGCCCTTGCAGTCGTAGAAGAACTGGCAGGCGTCGGTCGGCATGGTCTCGGTCTCCCGGTGCCCGCAGCGCGGACAGGTCAAGGTCGAGCAAAGTTCGGTCATGCGCGTCGCCGCCTCATTCGGATCGCCGCATAGATCGTCAGGCCGAGGAAGAGCGCGAGCGCCGGAAAGAGCACGTAGTCGAGCCATCCGACCCAGGCCGACAGGCCGATCGCCACCAAGGGAATAACCAGCATGGGCGTGACGCAGCAGAGCGCGGTCACGGCCGCGCCGATGATCCCGGTGCGCAGAAGCTTCTTGTCGTTCATGATCTAGCCGCTCCCGTGAACGCGTCTCCATGCTAATATGGAACCTGTAGCAACTACAGGTTCAAGGGATAAATCGAGCCATGCCGCTGACGATCGGCGCCCTGTCCAAGAATACCGGCTGCAACATAGAAACGATCCGCTATTACGAGCGCATCGGCCTGTTGCCCGACCCCCCGCGCAGCGCGGGCGGCCACCGGCTCTACGGCGAGGCCCACCTGAAACGCCTCACCTTCATCCGCCGGGGCCGCGAGCTGGGCTTCACCCTGGACGACATCAGGGGACTGCTGGGCCTGGTGGACGGCGGCGCGTACACCTGCGCCGAGGTCAAGGCCCTCACGCTCGATCACCTTGGCGAGGTGCGGCGCAAGCTGGCGGACCTCCGGCGGCTGGAGCAGGTCCTCACGCACATGGCGGAAGAGTGCGACGGTGGCGCAGTGCCGGACTGTCCGGTCATCGACGCGTTGTTTCGGGCAACTGCGGGACCGGGCGCCGGTCAGTCCAGGTAGCCCTCGTCCTTGAACCAGGCGACGGCGTCCTCCAGCGCATGCTCCGCCGGGCGAGCGGTATAGCCCAGCTCGGATTCCGCCCTGGCGCTGGAGAAGAACATGCGCTTCTTGGCCATCCGGATCCCGTCCACGGTGACGAAGGGCTCGCCCTTGCGGCGCAGCCGGGCCCAGGCTTCGGCGGCATGGGCCAGCGGCAGGATCAGGTCGTGGGGGATGCGCACCCGGGGCGGTCGCCGGCCGACCAGGGGCGCGATCACGGCCAGGATCTCGGCCAGGGTCATGTCGCGGCCGCCCAGCACGTAGCGCTCGCCCACCCGGCCGCGATCGAAGGCGAGCAGGTGGCCCTCGGCCACGTCCTCGACATGGACGACGTTGAGCCCGGTGTCGACGAAGGCCGGCATGCGCCCGGCCGCCGCCTCGACGATCACGCGCCCGGTCGGCGTCGGCTTGACGTCGCGCGGGCCGATCGGGGTCGAGGGGTTGACGATGACGACCGGCAGACCCTCGTCGGCGATCAGGCGGCGCACTTCCTCTTCGGCGAGGTATTTCGAGCGCTTGTAGTGGCCGATCATGTCGCCGAAGGCGACCGGCGTGGTCTCGTCGGCCGGCGTGCCGTCGCGCTTGAGGCCCAGGGTTGCGACGCTGCTGGTATAGACCATGCGGGCCACCCCGGCTTCGGCGGCGGCGCGCAGCAGGTCGCGGCTGCCCTCGACGTTGACCCGGTAGATCGTCTCCGGCTCGCGCACCCAGAGCCGGTAGTCGGCGGCCACGTGGTAGAGCGCCACGCAGCCCCGGGCCGCCTTTTCCAGCGAGGCCCGGTCGCGGAGGTCGCCGGCCACCGTCTCGACTTCAAGGCCGGCGCGATTGCGCCGGTCGCTGGCTTCGCGTGCCAGCACCCGCACCGCCGTACCTCGGGCGAGCAGCCGCCGCACCACGGCCGCGCCGACAAATCCCGTGGCGCCGGTGACGAGCGTGGTCATTGCGTCATGCCTCGTCGAGGACCGGGAAGATCTCGCGTTCGGCCTTGGCCAGGTCCTCGGGGAAATCGATCTCGACCCAGGGCAGGCCGGTCACGTCCTCGACGCCGAAGCTGCCCGGCGGCTCGCTCAGGATGACGTCGCGGAAGGCCTCCTCGTAGATCTCGTCGAGGCGCCCAGCCTCGACATAGGCGGTCGCGGCCGCGGCGATCCTGGCCGCCGTCGCGGGCGCGAAGCGCGCGAATCCGATCCACTCGCCCCACCAGTCGTAGGCCAGCTGCGGTCGTTTGTGGAAATCGACCAGCCGGCCGTCCCGCATGCAGAGCTTGACCGGGTCGTCGCCCTCCTCGGTCGCGCGGTCCATGAGGAAGCAGTTCGCCTCGGTCGAGTCGATCAGGCGCCGCATCATTCGGTGGTCGTAGAGCACATCGCCGTCCATGAAGATCACCGGCTCGCCGCTGGCGAAGCTCTGCCCGAGCGTCCAGAGCGAGACGATGGCGCCGCGCTCGTAGTCCGGGTTCAGGTAGGTCATCACCATGTCGCCGGCGCCGATGCGCGCGATCTCCTCGTCGATCTCCTCGGCCCGGTAGCCGACGGCGAGGTCGATGCGCGCCACGCCGCAGGCCCGCAGAATGCGCACGTGCCGGGCGAGCAGGGTCTCGCTGCCGAACCGCAGCAGTACCTTGGGCGGCAGGTCCGGCTGCTCGAGGCGCCGCCCGACGCCCGCGCCCAGCATCGCGACTCTCACGGTGCCCTCCTTGTTTTCGCCACGATTCCGTTTAGATGAAACTTGGTCATTGGAAACTAAACGGTAATCCTCATTCCCTACAAAATCATCAATGGCAGACGTTGCACGGGAAGACAAGGCGGCCAGAAATTGCTAGACCCTTCCTTCAAAATAGAGTGGTTCATGATGACAATCTTCAAATCACGTGGTGCAATCGCGACGGCCCTGGCGGCCGTGTTGACCCTGGCGGCCGGCCTGTTCTGGCCGGGCGCGCCCATCGCCGCCGCCGGTGAGACGCCGCGCAGCGTGGCAGAGCAGCTCGACGCGGTTCTTCTGGACGCCATGCGCAACGCCGAGACACTCGGCTACGAGGGGCGCTACAAGCTTTTGGCCCCGGTGCTGGAGGACTCCTTCGACTTTCCCTTCATGGCCCGGGTTTCGATCGGCCGCTATTGGCGGAAGATGGACGAAGTGCAGCAGGCCCAACTGGTCGAGTCCTTCGCGCGGCTCAGCATCGCCACCTTCGCGGCGCGTTTCGACGGCTACGGCGGCGAGGTCTTCCAGGTCCTCGGGCAGGAGGAGGGGCTGCACGGCACGATCCTGGTCGTCAACCACCTGATCAAGAGCGACGGCGAGGCGATAGCGATCAATTACCTAATGCGCCGGACCGAAGGGCGCTGGCGCATCGTCGACGTGTTTCTCAAGGCCAAGTACAGCGAGCTGGCGATCAAGCGTTCGGAATACACCTCCGTCTACAAGCGCGACGGTTTCGCCCGCCTGATCGAGATCATGGAGGCCAAGATCGCCGGATTTTCCGACGGCGACGCCAGCTGAGCCGGGCGCGGCCGCGAACCGGAGGAATGACGACGAGCGACGAAGGAGCAACGCCGGACGCCGGATTGATCGACGACCTCGCCGACTGGCTGATGGCCGAAGCCCTCGGCGACAGCCAGGTCGAGGCGGTTGCGGAGGGCTGCTTTCGTCGCCTGCAGGCTGCTGGCATACCCCTGCTGCGGGCCCACGTCGCGTTTCGGACCCTGCATCCCCTGTTCGATGCCATAGGGTTGAACTGGGCGCCGGACCAGGGGTTGGCGGTTTGGACCTTCCAGCGAGACGAGACCGAAAGCGCGCCCTGGCTGAGGAGCCCTCCGCACCACCTGATCAAGACCCGCACGCCCTTTCTGCGCCGACGCTTGACCGGGCCCGAGGCGGTCCTCGATTTTCCGGTATTGGAGGAATTCCGTGATCAGGGCGCGACGGACTACCTTGTCTACCTAGTCATATTCGACCAGGAGATGGGGACCGGTATCTGGGGCTCGTGGACAACCGACCGGCCGTCGGGATTCAGCGATGCGGACTTTCGCGTACTGCAGCGCATCCAGCAGCATTTCGCCGTGGCCCTCAAGGTCACGATCAAGGATCAGATCGCCCGCAACGTCGTGGCCACCTATCTGGGCGCGCATGCCGGCGGCCGGGTGCTGAGCGGCCAGATCCAGCGCGGCGACGGCGAGACCATCCACGCCGCCATCTGGTACAGCGATCTCAGGGACTCGACCTCCCTGGCCGGGTCGCTGCCTCAGGAGGCATTCCTGGAGCTGCTCAACGGCTATTTCGAATGCACGGCGGGTGCGGTGCTCTCGCACGGCGGCGAGGTGCTGTTGCTGATCGGCGACGCGGTACTGGCGATCTTTCCCGCCCACCACGGCGGGGCCGACGAGGGTCGGGCCTGCGAGGCCGCGCTGGCGGCGGCGCGCGAGGCCGAGCAGCGGTTCGACCGGCTCAACCAGGCGCGGGCCGCGGGTGGACTTCTGCGCCTCGAATATGGACTGGGCCTGCACCTGGGCGAGGTCGTGTTCGGCAACATCGGCGTGCCGGAGCGCTTGCAGTTCACCGTGGTCGGCCCCGCGGCGAACGAGGTCGCCCGCCTGGAGGCTCTGACCAAGGATCTCGGCCGGCCGGTCTTGGCCAGCGCCGAGTTCGCCGGGCACCTGCCGCTTGCCTGGGACTCGCTCGGCCGGCACGCCCTGCCCGGAGTCGACGGCCCGCGTGAGGTCCTCGCCCCACCGCCGGCCCCGTGAGACGGCAGAGCCGCCGCGCTGCGGAAACCGAGATCCGAATGCAATGACCGGCTATCTGGGCCTCTTCGCGAGCGCCTTCCTGGCGGCGACCCTCCTGCCGATGTCTTCGGAGGCGGTACTGGCCGCGCTGACCGCCGCCAGCGGCCACGAGGCGCTGGTCTTGTGGCTCACGGCGAGCGCGGGGAACACCCTGGGCGCCCTGGTCAATTGGGCCCTGGGGCGCTTCTGCCTGCACTGGCGGGAGCGCCGCTGGTTCCCGGTCAAGCCGGACCAGCTCGCGCGCGCCGGCGCTTGGTTCCGGCGCTACGGGCTCTGGTCCCTGCTGTTCGCCTGGCTGCCTGTGGTCGGCGACCCGCTGACCTTCGTCGGCGGCATCCTCCGGGTCAACGTCTGGCTGTTCCTGCTGCTGGTCGGCGCCGGCAAGGCGGCGCGCTATGCCGCCGTAATTCTGGCGGTCCAGGGCGTGCTCGGCGCACAGTAGAGCCTTCTACTTCGGCTCGTCCTCGTCGTCGAAGAGGATGCGCTGGGCGGCGCCGTCCAGGTCGTCGTACTGACCGGACTTGAGCGCCCAGAGGAAGGCGGCGAGCCCGATCAGGCCGAGCAGCAGGGCGATCGGGATGAGGTAGAGGATGCCGCTCATCGGAGGTCCCCCGGCTGGCCGGACCGGGCGAGCCGGAGCGCGTTGCCGATCACGACCAGAGACGAGGACGACATGGCGATCGCGGCGACCAGCGGGGTAACCAGCCCGGCCACCGCCAGGGGAATCGTGACTGCGTTGTAGCCGAAAGCCAGCCAGAGGTTCTGTTTCACCAGCCGCTGGGCGCGGCGGGCCAGGGTCAGGAGCTCCAGCACCGGGCCGAGGCGCCGACCCTGGAATACCGCATCGGCGGCGGTTTGGCTGATGTCGACCGCGCTGGAGGGCGACAGGGATACCGAGGCGGCGGCCAGGGCCGGAGCATCGTTGAGTCCGT
>CAMYMY010000050.1 GCA_947259625.1 uncultured Kiloniellales bacterium
CCGGTTTTGGATTGGATTCGAGAATCTCCATCACCCCATCGGAGTCAATGCGGACGTCCAACCGAATGAGAGCCTCGAGATTGAGCTCGCGGTAGACTTTCCGCGCCAGCATTTCCAGGGTCGAGAGATGGCGTGCGTCGCTGACAGGATCGAGCCGTCGAACGCGGTCCAAGGTAATGGGCCGCACGTCCATGGAAGTGAAGATCATTTCGTTCGGGGCGAGAATGCGTTCGACCGCGGCAAAGACGAACGGCTCGTCACGGCGTCTCAGCTTTCCGCCATGTGCGGTCACTGGACCGCAGGCAGCGATGCAGAACTCGCGGCCCGGAAGGAATTTCTCGACCAGTACGTGATTTTCGGTCACACGCTGAACCCCGGCCACGGCGTCACATAGGTCACTGGTTCTGTCCACCAAGTGCACGTGCAGCGAAGCGCGCCCGGAAACCGGTTTGACCACAAAGGGTCCGGCGTAATCGCCGAAGATGCGTTTGAACCGGACATCCGCCTCGGGGTGGAAGGGGCCGCTACCGTAATGAGACAGCACGAAGGGAGCATTGGGGATATCCAAGGCCTGGAGTTCGCGCTTGAAGACATGCTTGTTGTCGAGCATGCCTGCAGAGAGAGGATCGTGGCCGACGTAAGGAATGCCGCACATTTCCAGTATTGCGGCCGCGTGTGCCATGGAGTTGAAGCCCTGGACCCCACCGGTGTTGAGCCAGGCCATGTGAATGCCTGAGTCAGCCAGACGGCTGGCGAGTTGCATGTCCTCCGACATCAGGTGCACATGGCGGAAGCCGATCCGTCTGAGTGCGCCCGCGATGTCCTCGGCAACGGTCTGATAGCTTTTCCAGGATCGCGGATTATGAGTCTGGTTGATGACCGCTCCCTCTGCGGTCTTGTCGCCGCCATAGATCACGGCGATGCGCATGCGCTCCATCAGTTGAGCGATTTGGCTTTCGAGCTCATCAACCCTGCTTGATCGGCGCGGCTGCTCGTCGGTTGACGCAAAGTCCGCCTCCGTGCCAGTGTCATATGGTTGTAGTAAAGTCATAGCCACCCTGCGTACACCGTTTCCAGAAGATGAAAAAATAGTAAGAGATCGTTAAAATTGGACTAAATTTCTCTTAACACGAAGTGTTAATTTCGTTTATTTTCATAATTAACAAGAGGCTAGAAAATCCAGACAGATTGATATGATTTTTGTTGTGCAGGACTCGCCGCCTGGATCGCTGGAACGGAGCCCGACCCGCTCTCGGCGCCGCATCCGGCGCGGAGGGCCGGTTCAAGACGGCCGCGCCGGATGCGAAGCCTGATATTCAGTTGGGAAATGTGCCCTAGGGGGACATCGTGGGGCTGACTGGGCCCGACGAGCGGCTCAACGAGATCCCACCGGACGAACACTCGGTTCGCGATCCGACACCTGCTCGGGAGCGTTCGTCGGCGGCCGCAGACTAAGCCTTGACCCAGAATTCGTGCATTCGGATCCCCACCGCTTCGTTGCAGGAATCAAGCATGCTCCTTTGCGATTCGCGTGCGGCGAGCTCCCGCCTGCGGAGTTCGATGGCTTGGCGCGTCGCTTTGGTGTCAAATCCGATCGCCTTGGCTGCTGCAGTGAGATCATAGATGTCACCACTCAGGGCGGACCTTTGGTCCTCCAGCCGCTAAATCCTATATACCGGTGATTCTAAACCACCGCCTGCCATTACAACAGTTACAACTAATCTTGTTCTTGAGATCACACTCCATTTCAATTACACAGGACTATTCATTTCATTTACTATGAATTTCTAATTAGGATTGAAACACTGCGCGCGCCCAGCACCATGACATGTCGTGACGAGTGAAGTTGCTCGCGATCACCGCCTGCGCTCGTCTCATCAAACCGGCACACGGCCATTTATGCAATATTTCTCAGTATCTTATGTGCCATAGATCATTGAGAAAAGGGAGATCCAGAGGCCCTGACGCCGCGCAGCGAAGGCCGGGCAAACGACCGTCAATCTGGAATCCATCGACGGATAGTCCGCCGGAATAACCCATTTTTAAGCTTTCTTGACTTAATCTGCACAAGTCAAGGCTAAGCCGCAGGCAACCCGCGTTCAATAGTCATGGGGTAAGGAAGGCTGGGTGTGCAGACCGGCGGGCAATGGCCAGGGAACGCAGGAAGGGACACCGCGGGATGGCGTCAGGGAACCCCTTGGAGAAACTCGCGCCAGCCAACGCGGCAGAGCCGGAGCAACGTTCCTCCGCGCGCTCCTTGAACGGGGGGGACGTCGCCGCCTCAAGACGGTCGACCTCGGCTTCGGCCGCCACCGCGGAAGACCCGAAGGGACCCGGCCCCGGCCATGTGGACACGTTGGCGGGTCCTAGCACCGCCAGCACTCTGGAGACACCACCAGACGCCTTCGGAGCCGACCGCTTCGACGAACTGCTCCAAGGGCAGAGCGAGGTACTCGAGCTCATCGCCAGCGGCGCCAGCCTGGACCTCGTCTTGCAGCACATCGCCCTGTTCGTCGAACGAATCGCACAGCCAGCACTCTGCTCCATTCACCTTCTTGACCCCGAAGCCAAGGTCCTGCGCCACGGCGCGGCGCCAAGCCTTCCGGCCGACTATGCGCGAATTATCGACGGCTGCGAAATCGACCCTGATGGGAGCCCCTTTCATGCTGCGGCCTTCCGCCGCAACAGGATCGATGTGTCCAACTTGGAGGCGGACGACCGTTGGGCCGAATTTCGTGGGCTCGCCCTAGCGTGGAACCTGCGCGCCACCTGCGCACAACCGATCCTGGATCGGCGGGACCAGGTGCTGGGTGTCTTGGCGCTGCACTACAGAGAACCGCACCGGCTTGTCGCCGGTGACTACCGCCTCATGGATGCAATGGCTTCGCTCACCGCATTCGGAATCGAATCGGTCGGCCGAGAACGCGCGCTTGAATCCGCCAACAAGAGCTTTGCGTCGCTTGCCGCGTCGATCCCGGGCGTGGTCTATCGGAGGCTCGTCACCCCCGACGGCGACATCCGCTACACCTACATCAGCGAGGGCGCCAAGGACCTCTTCGGGGTCTCGCCCGAGGAGGTCCTGGCCAACCCGCAGGCGCTCTTCGACTGCCACGGACCGGAATACCGCGCCACCTTCAGGGAGCGCCTGCTCAAGGCCTCGCGGGAGCTCTCGATGTGGGATGTCCAGGCGCAGATCATCACCCGGGACGGCGAGGAGAAGTGGACCCACGCCATTGCACGGCCCCACCGCCTGCCCGACGGCTCCGTATTGTGGGACGGGGTCATCCTCGATGCCACGCGAATCAAGAAGGCGGAGTTTGCGACCGCATTCGCGGCACAGCGCACGCGAAAGGTCATCGTCGAGAGCATTTCTCAAGGCTATGTTCTTTTTGACCCCGACGATCGACTGGTCATCTGCAACAGCATCTATCTCGAACTCGACCCTGGCCTTGCGCAATTCGCGGTGCCAGGGGCCAGCTACGAGTCCATCGCGCGCGCGGAGATCGAACGCAGCAGGAACGGTGCATCCGGCGAATCGCTGGAAGCAATGGTGTTTGAGCGCCTCGCGAATCACGAGCTTCCTGAATCTTCAGCCGAGCGGCGGCTCCCAGGCAATCGTTGGATTCTAGTTCACGAACGGCGCACCTTCGACGGAAGCACAGCAATCGTCTACTCGGACGTTACGGACCTCAAGCGGCGCGAGAAGGAATTGGAACTGGCCAAAGCCCAATTGGAGACCACCAACACCGAGCTGGGACAAGCCATCGGTCAGCTCAACATTGCGCTGAGCAACATGACCCAGGGGCTATGCCTCCTCGACGCCGAGCAGAAGATCATTCTCTCCAACCGGCGCTATGCCGAAATCTTCGGGTTGGCCCACGATCTGGCCAAGCCCGGCATTACAGTTCGCGACCAAATGCTTTCCAGTTTCGGCGCGGCGAGTGACGGCGACCCAGAAGCCAGATTGCTCGTAAAGGAAAGACTGAGACAGGCCGCCAGTCGCACGCGATGCACATTCTATATGAACTTCGCGGATGGCCGGGTGATAGAGGTCATTCACCAACCACTCGACGACCGCGGCGCTGTTGAAACCTTCGCCGATGTAACCGAGGAATCGCGGACACGAAATGCATTGCGCGAAAGCGAGGAGCGCATGCGCGAAAAGGTCGGCGAGTTGTTGGAGACGCGCCAACGTCTGATGCGCAAGAGTGAGGAGCTGAAGGATCTCGCGGGCAATCTGGCCGCCGCACGCGACGAGGCCCAGGCAGCAAATCGGGCAAAATCCGAATTTCTTGCCAATATGAGCCATGAGCTGCGAACGCCGTTGAATGCCGTGATCGGATTTTCTGAGGTGATGATACGGGAAGTCTTCGGTGCGATTGGCAGCCAGAGATACAAAGATTACGCTGAAGACATCCATTCGAGTGGCAGCCATCTACTGGGACTTATCAATGATATACTTGACCTTTCCAAGGTAGAAGCTGGCCAACTGAAATTACGCGACCAGATCGTCACTGTCTGCGACATACTCACCGCCTGCCAGAGGCTCGTTCAAGACCGCGCGGAGAAAGCCGGAATCACGCTCTCCATTAGCTGCGCAGAGGACTTTCCCAAGTTGCGCGCCGACGAGCTAAAACTAAAGCAGATCATTCTCAACCTGCTTTCCAACGCCATCAAATTCACCCCGGCGGCTGGCAGGGTGAGCGTAACAGCGCGGCGCGCCAACGACGGCGGAGTTGTTGTTTCGGTCGCGGACACCGGAATCGGCATAGACTCAAATGATATGCCGCTGGTCTTGGAGCCGTTTCAGCAGATCGCAAGCCCGTTGTCCCGAAAGTATGAAGGGACGGGACTTGGCTTACCACTCGCCAAGGGACTTACCGAGCTACATGGCGGCAGCCTGTGTCTGGAAAGCGCCGAAGGCAAAGGCACGACCGCAGCGGTTCACTTGCCCGCCGCTCGCGTTATCGAGTCTCCGGACCGGCAACTCTGCCTGAAATGAGCTACGGCGCGGTGCGGTGCGGTTCATCCGCCAAGCGACCGCGCCAAGCGGCCGATCCTCGCCGCCCCAACCCAAGGGCCAGGCAACTCACGCGGCCAGTTGCTGGAGCTTGTTCATCAGGTACTCGATGTCGTCCTCGCCGATGCGCTCGCTCGGATCCTCCCACTGGGTCAGAATTCGCTCGAGCATGCGCTCGACATAGCGCTGCCGGTCGTTCTCGCCGCCGTCATAGTCGGTCTCCTTGGCGACCTCCACGCCCGCCTGCACGGCCATGAACAGCCGTTCGGGCATGCCGGCCCGGAGATAAATCGATTCCAGGCCCAGCGTGCCCTTGTCGTGGATCAGGATCCGGGCGTTCTGCACCGGGATGCTGGCGAGACGCGCCATCGCGGCCTCGAAAAAGTTCATGTCGCCCATGCACAGCGCGCGCAGGACCAGCGAGGGGGTCAGCCGGCCGTTGACCTGCAACTGCTCGACCAGGCGTTCGAGCTCGTCGTCGCTCGATCCTTCGCTGAGCAGGCTCATGGTCGCCCGTTCGCGCACCTGGAGAATCAGGGTCGCCGCGGCATCGGCCGGCAGGTCGTGCTTCTCGACCAGATAGGACTCGATCTTGCGGCTGAGCGCGTTGACCAACTGCTCGGAAAGGGCCGCCGGAAGATCGGGCCTCCGCACGAGGATATCCGAGATCTCCTCGTTTTCCTCGTACTCCTTCATGACCCGTCCGAGCGAGCCTTCGTCCAGCTCGGCGCCCTCGTTGGCCACGAGGCGCGCCACCGCCACTTCGTTGCGCGTGTCGATCAGCGCGCCGGCGAGCTGCGAGGATACGCGCGGGCGCTGGGCGACGGCCACCTGCTTCGCGGCGCTCGGGCCGCGCACGATTTCGATCAGGTCGTCGTCCGTCAGCACGTCCGAGAACGACAACATCGGCAGCGCCACCGAATCGACGTCCTTGGCCAGGGACAGAGCCACGTCGTGAGGCAGGTCGAGTGACAGCTTGAGGTGAACGGAAAGCGCCTCGCGGACCCGGACCTCCGCGTCCTTGACCATGACGCGGAAGATCTGCTTCGCGATTTCGCGTTCGTTGTCGTTCAGTTTCTGCCCACCGAACTCGGCGGCGACCTTGGTGGCCGTATCCACACGCGCCTCGGGCGTGGGATCGGCCAGTAGACGGGCCACGTCGGCCTTAGAGAGCCTGGAGGTCATCGCTTTCCTTAACAACACTCGGAATACGGGTTGCCGGGCTGCGGGCCCGGACTGCCTGCAGCCTGACAACCGCACCGGTCAAAACATGCGCTAATTATGGGGCCGAGAGGCTTAACCTTTGTTTAACGGGCAGCCAAATATCGGACATTTTTCCAGGTTTGAATCGAAATCGATTGCCAAGCAGGCCTTCGATACAACCGATACGCTAGCCCCGATCCAGAAGCGCGCGGGCCACCGCGCGGGTCTGGTCCTCGATCGAGATCTCGAGACAGGAGGTCAGATCGAGGTCGCGGTCCTCGTATACGTCATCCTCGGGGTGACTGCCTTTCCAGGCGTCGACGGTCCGGTCGCGGGCCTGCAGCAGCTCGACGATCTGCGGCTTGAACAGCCGTACCATGGCCGTGATCCAACGGTTCACCGGCCACGACGGCTGGGCGTGATCGATCTTGAAGTAGTCCAGCAGAGCGGCGACGTCCGCGGCCGTGTACCACACCTCGCCGGTCACCCAGCGGTTGACCGTGAACAAGCGGAAGGGGATGCCCGTCTTGTCCATGGCGATGGCGATCAGGTGGCTGAGCGAGTCGTTCGGGTCCTTCGGCGGTTCCGCGCCCGGCACTTCGGCGGGCCGAATGCCCGGCGGCATGCCCTTGGGCCTGAGAAAGGTGTGGAAATGGCCGTGCTCGTTCTCGAACCGCTCGTCGAGGGGATGGGCATGGTAGTAATACTGGGCGTGGGTCTCCTTGTCGTAGACGTCGCCTTTCGGGTAATGGTCCCACTCGTAAAAGGTGTCGTTGCCGCGCAGCAACTCGCCCACCACATTGTCCTCGGTCTTGGCCAGGATCCGGTGGATTTCCAAGATCTCCCGGCCCGCCGCGGCCATGGCCTCGAGCTCCTCCTGCGGCAGGGCGGCATAATCGACGTCGCTCTGGATTTCCACGGCCTCGACGGTTTCCACGATCCGCATCGCACCCCCTTGTCGCGTTGTCATGCACAGTCCCTGTAAGATTGGCCTTCCCCGGGGCCCCGCCAATCCGGCACCGCTTCAAAATGCCGTGAGATGCTCCGAATGGAAAGGCCCGATACTCGTGTTACTCTGCAATCAGCCGAAAGCCGATCAGAATGTGCTTGATCTCCGCGGGGCGGCCGTGCCGCGCTGCCGGGCGGCAGATACCGCATCCGCTGTCGTCCCAGGATCCGCCCTTGACCAGGTAGCGCCCAGGGCGGGCCGGCGTGGCGGTCCACTCGAAGACCTGGCCCGCCCCGTCCAGAAGGCCGAAGGGACCGGCGCCCGCGGGAAAGCTGCCGACCGGCAGGGTGTCGAAAGGGCCCCGGTCGTGGCTGTTGACCCGGCCCGGGTCCCAGTCGTCGCCCCAGGGAAAGACCCGGCCGTCGCTGCCGCGCACCGCCTTCTCCCATTCGGCCTCGAGCGGCAGCCGCCAAACCCGGCCGGTCACCTCGGTCAACCAGGCGGCGAAGGCTCCGGCATCGGCGTGGCCGACCAGCACCACCGGGTGGTCGTCGCGCCCCGGCGGCGGCCGGCCGTTCCGCCACGCGTGGCGGCGGGTCCGTTCGTAGGGGTGGATCAGGCGATAGCCGGCCCAGGTCGCCGGGTCGACGTCCGGGGGCCGGTGTCCGGTCGCGGTCACGAAGGCGGCGTACTGGGCGTTGGTGATCGGCGTCCGGGTGATCCGATAGGCGCCGGTCTCGCGGCGCCCGCGGGCCGGCTCGTTCTCGTACCACTTCCATTCGCGGGTGCGTCCGTGGCCGTAGGCGGCCTCGTCCAGCCGGTAGGCCAGCTCCCGCTCGTCCCGGTCCGAGCCCGCGATATAGGGCCCCGCCGGGACCACGACGAGCTCGGGTAGCGGCTCATCCGGTCCCGCGGCCGCGCAGGCCGGGACCGGCGCCAGAAGCAGCGCCACAGCGGCCAGCCGGCCCAGGGGCCGCGCGGTTCCCATGCACCGGTCCCGTCCGGCTAGCCGCGCACGACCAGGACCGAGCAGTCGGCGTGGCGCACCACCCGCGAGGCGTTCGGCCCGATCAGATAGTCCTTCAGCTCCGGGCGGTGCGAGCCCATGACGATCAGGTCGGCGCCGATCTCTTTGGCGTACTCGATGATCTCCTCGTAGATCGTGCCCAGCGCCACCGCGTGCTCGGCCACGACCCCGTCGGGCACGCGCCGCTTCACAAAGTCGCGCAGCTCGGCCTCGGCCGCCGCCTTGGCCTTCTGGGCATAGTCCTCGGGGAAGAAGGTGCCGACCACGCCCACCCCCAGGTCCGGCACAATGGTCACGGCGTGAAGCCGCGCCCCGAAGGCCTTCGCGTATTCGATCGCCGTGCTGACGGCTTTTTCCTGCGTCACGGGGTCGTTCAGATCGATCGGCAGCAGGATCTCCGTGTACATGGTCACAGACTCCTTCAAGTCAGGCAACGGCCTCGGCGGTCGCGGAAATACCGCCGCCCGGCCGGCGCCGGCGCTGCAGGGAGTAGACGAAGAGGAGCAGGCCCAAGGCCGGGATATAGAAGACCTCCTTGGGCATCCGCGAGGCCGGGAGCTCGACCGTCGTGATCTCCCAGTCGAAATCCAGTTTCGCCTGCTCGGCCGGGCTGCCGAAGGTGATGTTGTCGATCAGAACCTTGCCGTCCTCCTCGCGGACCTCGATCCCGGCGTTCTCCGCCAAGCGGGCCACGCCGTCGCCGGCCGAGCCCAAGGGCAGCAGAACGGTCTTGGACACCATCTCGCCGGTCGTCAGGTCCTCGCCTTCGACCCTCAGGCGCAGCTCGCTGTCCACCGGCGCCCCGGACGCCACCTCGGCCAGTTGGACAGGGGGAACCCTCTCGAACGGCGGCTGCACCCTGTCCAGCCAAAAACCCGGGCGGAACAGCGTGAAGGCCACCAGCACCAGCGCCAGGGACTCCCAGATCCGGCTGCGCACGATGAAATACCCCTGGGTCGCGGCCGCGAAGGACAGCATCGCAACCGTGGCGACCGCGAAAACCGCAATGGCCTGCAACAGGGTGACGTCGATCAGCAGCAGCTCCGTGT
This sequence comes from uncultured Kiloniellales bacterium, assembly GCA_947259625.1. GTDB lineage: Bacteria > Pseudomonadota > Alphaproteobacteria > Kiloniellales > JAKSDN01 > CAMYKD01. Next base: position 9,249 of record CAMYMY010000050.1, read on the forward strand.
TGAAGATGAACAGAAACGGCAAGATCGCCGTGCGGATATCGTATGTGAACCCCTGTATACCCGTCTTGATGGGGTCGCTGCGGGCGATGGCGGCCGCGGCGAAGGCCGCGAGACCGACTGGCGGGGTGTCGTCGGCGAGGATGCCGAAATAGAAGACGAACATGTGCACCGCGATCAGCTCCACGATGAGGCCGGACTGCGCCCCGAGCGTGACGATCACCGGCGCCATCAGGGTCGAGACGACGATGTAGTTGGCGGTCGTCGGCAGGCCCATGCCGAGGATCAGGCTGATGAACGCGGTGAACAGCAGCATCAGCATAAGGTTGCCGCCGGAGATGAACTCGACGAATTCGGTCATCACCAGGCCGATACCGGTGAGCGTCACCGTGCCGACCACGATGCCCGCGGCCGCCGTGGCGACACCGACGCCGATCATGTTGCGCGCGCCCGCGATCAGCCCGTCCAACAGCTCCCGGAGGCCCTGGGTGATCGCCCCCTGGATCTGGCCCCGGCCGCGGAACACCGCCTGGAGCGGGCGCTGGGTGGCCACGATGAACGTCATGAACACGGTTGCCCAGAAGGCCGACAGCCCCGGCGAGAAGCGCTCGACCGTCAGACACCAGACCAGCACCACGACCGGCAGCAGGAAATAGAGGCCCGATTTGATCGTCGGCCCGGCTTCGGGAAGCTCGACCACCGCGGAATTCGGATCGTCGACGATCAGTTCCGGGTAGCGCGTCGCGTACCAGAGCAGACCCACGTAGGCCACCAGAATGAAGGCCAGGACGATCGAGAGCGCCATGTCGCCGTAGGCGACCTTGACCCAGCCTATGCCGTAGTAGACGGCGCCGGTGAGGATGATCAGGCCCAATATCGTGAGACCGAAGGAGAGCAGGGCATAGACGAAGGGCCGCGAGGTCCTGCGCGGCAGCCCCTGCATGTTGGCCTTACACGCCTCGAGGTGAACGATGTAGACGAGGGCGATGTAGGAGATGATCGCCGGCAGAAAGGCGTGCCTGATCACGTCGATGTAGGAGATGCCGACGTATTCGACCATCAGAAAGGCCGCGGCGCCCATGATCGGCGGCGTGAGCTGGCCGTTGGTGGAGGCCGCCACCTCGACGGCGCCGGCCTTCTCGGCCGGGAAGCCGACGCGCTTCATCAGCGGGATCGTGAAGGTCCCGGTGGTCACCACGTTGGCGATCGAGGACCCCGAGATCAGCCCGGTCATCGCCGAAGACACCACGGCCGCCTTGGCGGGCCCCCCGCGCATATGCCCGAGCAGGGCAAAGGCCACCTTGATGAAATAGTTGCCGGCCCCGGCCTTGTCCAACAGGGCCCCGAACAGCACGAAGAGGAACACGAAGCTGGTCGACACGCCGAGGGCAATGCCGAACACGCCCTCGGTCGCCAGCCACTGGTGCGACATCGCCTTGGAGAAGGACGCGCCTTTCCACTGAATCACCTCGGGGACGAAGGGCTGATCGCCGAAGAACACGTAGGCCAGGAAGACCGTGGCGACGACCATCAGCGGCGGCCCCAGGGCGCGGCGCGTGGCATCCAGCAGCAGCAGCATGCCGATTCCGCCGACCCACAGGTCCATGCCGGTCGGCAGCCCGGGCCGCTCCGAAAGCGCCTCGTAGAACAGGAACAGATAGGCGGCGCAGAACGCGCCGACCACTGCGAAGATCCAGTCGTGAACCGGGATCCGGTCGCGCGGCGAACGCTTGAGCGCCGGGAAGGCGGTGAAGGAGAGGAAGATCGCGAATGCGAGGTGGATCGAGCGGGTCTGCGTATCGTTCAGCACCGGCAGCCATTTCGCCACCATGAACGGCAGGGGCGACGCGATCCACAGCTGGAACAACGACCAGGCCAGCGCCACGCCGGCCAGCACCTTGCCGACCGTCCCGACCGGAGCCCGCCCGCCGGTATCCGCCGTGGTGAGCTCCTCCAGCTGATCGTCGGCCGTCGCCTTGCCGGCAGTCTTGTCTTCACTCATATGTTTCCCCTCGTCGGCTCTGTGCCCGGCCGCCGGCGCCCGCCGGGCCACCGGAACCTACATGAGCCCCCGCTCCTGGTAGTACCGCAAGGCGCCTTCGTGCAGCGGCGCCGAGAGACCGTCCTTGACCATCCCCCCCGCCTCCAGGCCGCCGAAGGCCGGATGCATCTTCTTGAACCGGTCCAGGTTCTCGAACACGGCCTTGACCACGGTGTAGACGGTGTCCGCGTCGAGCCTGGCGGACGCCACGACCGTGGCCTTGACTCCGAAGGTGACCACCGGGTCGGGATTGCCGCTGTAGATACCCCCTGGAATCTCCGTGTAGGCATAGAAGGGATTGTCCTCGACCAGCCTGTCGATCGCCGGGCCCTTGACCTCGACGATGACCGCGTTGCACAGGCCCGCCGCCTGTCCCACCGACGCGTTGGGATGCCCGACCGTATAGACCATCGCCTGCACCCGGTCGTGGCACAGGGCCAGCGACTGCTGCGAGGCCGGCAGGTCGTTGGCCAGGGAAAAGACGCTCTTGGTCCAGCCTTCCGCCTGCATGACCACCTCCATGGTGGCCCGCTGGCCCGAGCCCGGGTTGCCGATGTTGACCCGCTTGCCCTTGAGGTCCCGGAACATGCGAATGCCGGCGTCCTGCCGCGCAACCACGGTGAAGGGTTCGCTGTGAACCGAAAACAGCGACCTCAGGTCGGGATCGGGACCGATGCCATCGAAGGCCCGCGTCCCCCTGACCGCATGGTACTGCCAGTCGGACTGGGCCACGCCGAGGTGAAGCCGGCCGGCCCGGACATTGGTCAGATTGAAGATCGACCCCGCGGTCGACAGCGGCTGGCAGGTGATCCCATGGCGCACCGTCCCGGCGTTGAGCAGCCGGCAGATCGCACGGCCGACCTGGTAGTAGACCCCGGACTTGCTGCCGGTGCCGACGAACATCTCCGCCGAGCGCGCCGGCCCGGCGGCGAGCGTCACCAGGGCACCGAGCGCCACGGCCGCCACAACCCCGCAAGATGAACCGACTCTCAAATCCTGCCGTCCCAGAATTCCTGTCCGATTTCGAAGCCGGACTCCAGCCGCCGATCTCGTTCCATCGCACCATCGCCGCCGAGGCAAAACGGGCGGAAAGCCGTATCGCTTTCCGCCCGCGATCCCTTGGCCTTACATCCAGCCCTTCTCCTTGTAGTACTTCACGGCGCCGGGATGCAGCGGCGCGGACAAGCCGTCCTTGATCATCTGCTTGGGATCGAGGTTGGCGAAGGCCGGGTGCAGCTTCTTGAACTGGTCGAAGTTCTCGAACACCGACTGTACGATCACGTAGACCACCTCGTCGGGCACCCGGGTCGAGGAGACGAAGGTCGCGCCCACGCCGAAGGTATCAGTATCGCCGGCCGTACCGGTGTACATGCCGCCGGGGATCGTGGCCGTGCGGTAATAGTCGTTGTCCGCGACCAGCTTGTCGATCGCCGATCCGGTGACCGGCACGAGCACCGAGGCGCAGGACGTCGTGGCCTCCTTGATCGAGCCCGAGGGATGGCCGACCGTGAAGACCATGGCGTCGATCTTGTTGTCGCAGAGCGCCTGGGCCTGCTCGGAGGACTTCAGCTCGGAGGCCAGCGCGAAATCGCCCTTCGACCAGCCGAGCGCCCCCATCACCACGTCCATGGTGCCGCGCTGTCCGGAACCCGGATTGCCGATGTTGACCCGCTTGCCCTTGAGGTCGCCGAAGGTCTTGATGCCGGAATCGGCCCGCGCCACGACGGTGAAGGGCTCCGGGTGCACCGAAAAGACCGCGCGCAGTTCCTTGAACGGGCCCTGGGCCTCGAACTTCGCGGTGCCGTTATAGGCGTGGTACTGCCAGTCCGACTGGGCGACGCCGAAGTCCAGCTCGCCGGCGC
>CAMYMY010000051.1 GCA_947259625.1 uncultured Kiloniellales bacterium
GTGGCGAAGAGCGCCCGGCAGCGGTTGACGTCATGCAGGTGCTCGACGCAGGCCCAGGCGATCGACAGGCCGTCGAAGGTCGCCGTGCCGCGGCCGATCTCGTCCAGGACGACCAGGGAGCGTTCGGTCGCCTGGTTGAGGATCACCGCTGTCTCGACCATCTCGACCATGAAGGTCGAGCGGCCGCGCGCCAGGTCGTCGGCCGCGCCGACCCGGCTGAACAGGCGGTCCACCATGCCGATCCGCGCCTCGGCCGCCGGCACGTAGGAGCCCATCTGGGCGAGCACGGCGATCAGCGCGTTCTGGCGTAGGAACGTGCTCTTGCCCGCCATGTTCGGACCGGTGACCAGCCAGATGCGCCGCGTCTCGGCCAGATCGCAGTCGTTGGCGACGAATAAGCCCTGCTGCGCTTCGCTCAGGGCCGCCTCGACCACCGGGTGGCGGCCGCCAACAATGTCGAAGACGTTCGACTCCTCCACCTGCGGCCGACACCAGCGCCCCTCGCCCGCACGTTCGGCCAGCGCCGCGGCCAGGTCCAGCTCGGCGAGCGCGCCTGCCGCCAACGCGATCTCCTCGGCACGGCTGGCAACCTCGCCCACCAGGTCGTCGAACAGGCCGAGCTCCACGGCCAGCGCCCGCTCGGCGGCGGTCGAGATCTTCTGCTCGAGGTCGCTGAGCTCCACTGTCGTAAAGCGCCGCGCGCTCGCCAGGGTCTGCCGGTGGATGAAGGGCCCCAGCTCGCCGCTCGGCACCTTGTCGGCATGGGTCGGCGTCACCTCGACGTAGTAGCCCAGCACGTTGTTGTGACGGATCTTGAGCGAGGCGATGCCGGTCTCTTCGGCGTAGCGGCTCTGCAGGCCGGCGACCAGGCGTCGGCTCTCGTCACGCAGGGTCTTCAGCTCGTCGAACTCGGGCGCGTAGCCCGCGGTGATGAAGCCGCCGTCGCGCGCCTGCGGCGGCAGCTCCGCGGCCAGCGCCCGGCCCAGGCGCTCTACCAGGATATCGTGGCGGCCGAGCTCCTCGCGCGTACGCTCGACGCCCACGGGGGGCGGGGCCAAGCCCTCGGCCGCCAGCCGGTCGCGCAAGGCTCCCGCCTCGCCCAGCGCATCGCGCACCGCCGCCAAGTCGCGCGGGCCGCCACGTCCCAGGGTCAGGCGCGAAAGCGCCCGCCCGACGTCCGGACAGCGCCTGAGGCACGCGCGCAGCTCGGCACGAAGGTCCTCCTCCTCGAGCAGGAACTGCACCATGTCGAGGCGCCCGGCAACCGCCGCGGCATCGGTCAGCGGCGCCGCGATCCGGGCGGCCAGCAGCCGTCCCCCGGCGCCGGTCACGGTGCGGTCGATGGTGCCGAGCAGGCTTCCCTTGCGGCCGCCCGAAAGCGCCTGCGTCAGCTCGAGGTTGCGGCGCGTCGCGGCGTCGATCTCCATGACCGCCCCGGCGGCCAGGCGGCGCGGCGGGGCGAGGCGCGGCAAGCGGCCCTTCTGGGTCAGCTCCAGGTAGTCGACCAGCGCGCCGGCGGCGGCCAGCTCGGCGCGCGTGAAGTCACCGAAGGCCTCCAGGGCCTTGACCTGGAAGATCTCCTCCAGGCGCCGGTGCGCGTTGGCGCTGTCGAAACGCGCGGAGGGCAGCGGCGAGAGCGCGGCCTTCCACTCGCCCAGCACCTCGAACAGGTCCGGGCGCTGCAGCAGCCGTTCGGCCAGGAGCAGCTCGCCCGGCCGAAGCCGCGACAGGGCCGCGCCCAGGGCACCGGAGGCGAGCGGCTGGGCCAGGAAGTCGCCGGTCGACATGTCGAGCCAGGCCAGCCCCATCGCGCCGCCCGCCTCGGCCAGCGCGGCCAGGTAGTTGTGCGCCCGCGCGTCCAGCAGCTCGTCCTCGGTGATCGTGCCGGGCGTGACGACGCGCACGACGTCGCGCCGGACCACGGCCTTGCTGCCGCGTTTCTTGGCGGCCGCCGGGTCCTCTATCTGCTCGCAGATCGCCACCTTGAATCCCTGGCGAATGAGACGCGACAGATAGCCGTCGGCCGAATGCACCGGCACGCCGCACATGGGAATGTCCCGGCCCTGGTGCTGGCCGCGGCGGGTCAGGGTGATGTCGAGGGCGGCCGCGGCCTTGACCGCGTCCTCGAAGAACAGCTCGTAGAAGTCGCCCATGCGATAGAACAGGAGGCCCTCGGGGTGGGCCTGCTTGATCTCGAGGTACTGGACCATCATCGGGCTGGCACCCGCCGCCCCGGCCGTACGGGCGGCGGGCGGGGTCTTCTCCTGGACGCTGGACTCCGGCATGGCACTCGTTCGGCAGGTTGATTCGCTTGACCCCGGTGGCGCGAGCGACCATAGCACAGTCGACCGGCGGCGGGCAGGCGCTTTACCGGTCCAGGCGGTGCAGGCGACTAGGCAAGGCGCCGCCGCCGAGGCACAATGGACGCCAAGAGCGTAATGTGAGGAGACCTTAGGTGAGCGAGAGCGGGCCGGACGGCCAGACCCAGGCTGCGGGCGTGACCGAGGTGGTCGGCCGTTTCGCCGATGCCGAGTCCTTCAAGGCGGCCGTGCAGGCGCTGCGCGCCGCCGGCTTCGAGCACAGCGACCTCTCGGTCCTGGATACCCACGAGTCGCTCTCGGCCAGCGAGCCGCCGAGCGAGGCTTGGAAGCAGAGCCTGGCCGGCATGGTCGGCGAGGTGAAGTATGTGGGCCCGCTGACCACGGCGGGCCTGATCGCGATCGCCACGGGGCAGATCGGCATGGCCATAGCCAGCGTGGTGGCGGCCGGCCTGACCGGCGGGGCGCTGCGCGAGCTGCTCGCCGACATCAAGGCAACGCCGCACACCGAGGCTTTCGCCCGCGCGTTGGAGGGCGGCGCCGTGCTGCTCTGGGTGGCCGCCGACACGCCCGAGCGCCAAGCCGAGGCAAGCGAGGTCCTGTCGCGCCACGGAGCGGCCGACGTGCACAGCCACCACCGCCCGGCCCTTTGACGGCCCGGACGGCGGCCACTAACATCCCTGGTGGAACGGCGGTTGCGGGTCGCAGACACGAAGGGCGGGGCCGTCGGCACCCAAGCGTCGAGCATAACCCCGGATTCCAGGGAGCGAACAGATAATGGATGACGACAAGTCCCGTGCCTTGGCCGAAGAGGCCCTGCGGATGCATGCCGAGGGCCGGCCCGGCAAGCTGGAGATTCAGGCGACCAAGCCGCTCACCACGCAACGCGACCTGACGCTGGCCTACTCGCCCGGCGTGGCCGCCCCCTGTCTGCGCATCGCCGAGGATCCGACCGCGGCCTATGACTACACGGCCAAGGGTAACGTGGTGGCGATCATATCCAACGGCACGGCGGTGCTCGGCCTGGGCGACCTGGGCGCGCAGGCCGCCAAGCCGGTGATGGAAGGCAAGGCGGTCCTGTTCAAGCGCTTTGCCGATATCGACGGCATCGACCTGGAGGTCGATACCCGCGACGTGGACGAGTTCGTCAACTGCGTGCGTTTCCTGGGGCCCAGCTTCGGCGGCATCAACCTCGAGGACATCAAGGCGCCGGAATGCTTCATCATCGAGCAGCGCCTGAAGGAGCTGCTCGAAATCCCGGTATTCCACGACGACCAGCACGGCACCGCGATCATCGCCGCGGCCGGGCTGATCAACGCGCTGCATCTGACCGGCCGGGACATCGCGTCGATCCGCATGGTGATCAACGGCGCAGGCGCCGCGGGGGTCGCCTGTGCCGAGCTGCTCAAGGCCATGGGCGTGCCGCACGACCAAGTAATGCTGTGCGACACCCGCGGGGTCATCTACCAAGGCCGCCAGGATGGCATGAACCAATGGAAGTCGGCCCACGCGGTGAAGACCAAGGCGCGCACACTGGCCGAGGCGCTCGAGGGCGCCGACGTGTTCTTCGGCCTCTCGGTCAAGGGGGCGGTGACCCAGGATATGGTCTCGGCCATGGCCGAACGGCCGATCATCTTCGCGATGGCCAACCCGGACCCCGAGATCACTCCCGAGGAGGTCGCCGCGGTGCTGCCCAACGCCATCATGGCCACCGGGCGCTCGGACTACCCGAACCAGATCAACAACGTGCTGGGGTTCCCCTATATCTTCCGCGGCGCCCTCGACGTGCGCGCCTCGACCATCAACATGGAGATGAAGATTGCCGCCGCCGAGGCGCTCGCCGCACTGGCCCGCGAGGACGTGCCCGACGAGGTAGCGCGGGCCTACGCCGGCAAGAAGTTGCGCTACGGTGCGGGCTATATCATCCCCGCGCCCTTCGATCCGCGGCTGATCGTCGCGGTGCCCAAGGCGGTCGCCGAGGCCGCCATGCAGACCGGCGTCGCGGCGCGCCCCCTCGCCGACCTCGAGTCTTACGAGCAGGTGCTTTCGGGCCGGCTCGACCCGACCGCGGCCAGCCTGCAGAGCATCTTCGAGAAGGTGCGCGAGAACCCGAAGCGCGTGGTCTTCGCCGAGGGCGAGGAAGAGCCCTCGATCCGCGCCGCGCTGGCCTACTACCAGGCCGGCTACGGCACGCCGCTCTTGGTCGGTCGCGAGGACAGGATCAAGGAAACCATGGGCGCCATAGGCATCGAGGGTGATTTCCTGGAGATCCACAACGCCCGGCTTTCCGAGCACAACGCGCGCTACCGGGACTACCTGTACGAACGCCTGCACCGGAAAGGCAAGCTGCTGCGCGACTGCCAGCGCATGGCGAACCAGAACCGCAACGTCTTCGCCGCCTGCATGGTGGCCTGCGGCGAGGCCGACGGCATGGTGACAGGCCTGACCCGCAGCTTCGGCATCGCCTTCGAGGACATCATGCGTGTGCTCGATCCCAAGGAGGGACACCGGGTTTTTGGCCTGTCGATCGTGGTGGCGCGCGGCCGCACGGTGTTCCTGTCCGACACCTCGGTGCATGAGCTGCCGACCCCCGAGCAGCTGGCGGACATCGCCATACAGAGCGCCGCCCAGGCGCGCGCCATGGGCCACGAGCCGCGGGTCGCGCTGCTCAGCTTCTCGAACTTCGGCAGTCCGATGCGCGAGAAGGCGCGCCGGGTGCGCGAAGCCGTGGCCGTGCTCGATGGCCGCGGGGTCGACTTCGAGTACGACGGGGAAATGCAGGCCAACATCGCCCTCGACGGCGATCTGATGCGTCAGCTCTATCCCTTCTGCAGGCTCTCGGGTCCGGCCAACGTGCTGATCATGCCGGCACTGCACACCGCCAATATCTCCGCCAAGGTACTGCAGAAGATCGGTGGTGGGACGCTGATCGGGCCGCTCCTGATCGGGCTCAGCAAGCCGGCGCAGGTCGTGCCGCTCGGCGCCACCGTGAGCGATCTCGTGACCGCGGCGGCACTGGTCGCCCACGACGCCACCGAAAACGAAACGCCGAGCTAGAGAGCACCGCGCACGCCGGACTTCGTGGTCGGCATCGTTAGCCGGGAGGACAGAATCCGATGCTCAAGCTCGCCACGATCTTTGCCGTCGTGTTCCTTGCCGAGCTGGGCGACAAAACCCAGCTCGCCACTCTGCTGTTCGCCAGCGACCGCGATCAGAACCCGGCCCTGGTCTTCCTCGCGGCCGCGTCGGCCCTCGTGCTGTCGACGGCAATCGCCGTGCTGGTGGGAAGCCAGGGGGCACGCTATCTGGAGGCGGTGCCGTTGAAACTGATCGCCGGAATCGGCTTCATCGCTCTCGGCGGGTGGACGCTGGTCGAGCATTTCCGTGGCGCATAGCCGGGCGGCCGGAATGAATAGGCCGGCGCGGGCAAAGGCGGTTCTTGCCACGGTGGCCGTTACCTCGTCGCCGGGCCTTTCTGTGCTCGCCACCCTGGCAGCGGTCGGCGCACTCGACTGGCGCTATGGCTTGCTGGGCGCTCTGGTCGTCCTGGCCGGCGGCGGCCTGATCGCGAGACTTCGCGTGCTGCGCATCCCCGATAGATCCGCGCCGCGGGCGGAAATGCCCGGAGGCATCCCTCTCGAGCAGGCCGAGCGCGAGCAACTGGACGCCCTGGTCGTTGGCAACGAGTCGGTCCTGGCCAGCCTGCCGGACCCCCTGGTCATGCTCGACCGGGGGCGCCGCATCGTGCGTGCCAACCCGGCCGCCGAAAAGTTATTCGGTGACAGGCTGGCTGGCCGCGCGCTGACCGATGTGCTGCGCAGCCCGGCGCTGATCGAGGCGGCGGACGCCGTTTTGGCCGGCGCTCCGGACCGGTCCATCGAGTTCGCGGTGCCCGGCGGCCTGGAGCAGTATTTCCAGGCCCATGTCGCGGGCCTGCCGGCCCCGGCGCCCGATGGCACCGTGGCGATCGTTTCGCTGCACGACCTGACGGGGATCAAGCGGGCCGAGCAGATGCGGGCCGACTTCGTCGCCAACGCCAGCCACGAACTGCGCACCCCCTTGGCCAGCCTGCTCGGCTTCATCGAAACGCTGAGCGGTCCGGCGCGCGACGACGAGGATGCGAGGCTGCGCTTTCTGTCGATCATGGATCAGCAGGCCCAGCGCATGTCGCGCCTGATCGAGGACCTGCTGTCGCTTTCGCGGATCGAAATGCAGGAGCACAACCCGCCGACCGGCCGGACCGATCTGAAGCGGGTCCTGAGGAGCGTCGCCAATTCCCTGGAGCACAAGGCCCAGGAGAAGAAGATGTCGATCGAGGTGGCCGCCGACGACCCGCCCCCCGTGATCGGCGACCAGGACGAGCTGGCCCAGGTGTTTCAGAACCTGATCGACAACGCGGTGAAATATGGCCAGGCCGAAACCAAGGTGACGGTGGCCGCCGAGGCCAGCCAAGCCGCCTCCGCCCGCCTCGGCCGGAAAGCCGTGGCGGTTGCGGTTCACGACCGCGGCGAAGGCATCGCACGCGAGCACCTGCCGCGCCTGACCGAGCGGTTCTACCGGATCGATACCGCCCGGTCGCGTCAGCTGGGCGGCACCGGCCTGGGACTTGCCATCGTCAAGCACATCGTGAGCCGGCACCGCGGCGCGTTGGAGATCACCAGCCAGGAGGGTGAGGGCTCGACCTTCTCCGTCTACCTGCCGACGGCCGAGGATCAAGCCGACGAGCCGGCGAGCGCGTAACCGACTGCGGCCGCTCTGACGCCCTCTGCGGCTGTCATAGAATTGTCATGGGACTGTAGTAAATGTATTGCACGAGAGCGGTAGCTTGCGCGTCGGGCCGGGGTGCTGGTGTCGTGCAGCGCGGCTTGCGGTGCACCGGGCTGTCCGACATCGCAACGTAATTCCGGGAGTTCGTGCCTTGATCAAAAAGACTCTTGTCGCAGCCGTCGCGGCCGCCTTGACGTTCAGCGCCGCACAGGCTTTCGCGCAGAGCCGCAGTCAAATCCGCATCGTCGGCTCCTCGACGGTGTTCCCGTTCTCCACCGCCGTCGCCGAGCAGTTCGGCAGAACCACCAATTTCAAGACCCCCGTCGTCGAGAGTACCGGCTCGGGCGGCGGCTTGAAGCTGTTCTGCGCCGGTGTCGGCGTCGGGCACCCTGACATCACGAACTCTTCGCGCCGAATCAAGATTTCGGAGTTCGAGAAATGCACCAAGGTTGGCATCACCATCACCGAGGTCAAGATCGGCTTTGACGGCATCGTGCTCGCCAACTCCAAAAGCAGCCCGCCGCTCGTGTTGACCAAGAAGCAGATCTACCAGGCCCTCGCCAAGGAAGTGCCGATGGGCGGCAAGATGGTGCCCAACCCGTACCAGAAATGGAGCGACATCGATCCCTCGCTGCCCAACGCCAAGATCGAGGTGCTCGGGCCGCCGCCGACCAGCGGCACGCGCGACGCCTTCGTCGAGTTGGCCATGGAGGGCGGCGCCAAGGGCTTCGACGGCCTCGAGGCCTTGCGCAAGGCCGACAAGAAAGCCTTCAAGGCCGCCGCCCACGCGATCCGCGAGGACGGGGCCTACGTCGAAGCCGGCGAGAACGACAACCTGATCGTTCAGAAGCTGGAGGCCAACCCGAATGCGATCGGTATCTTCGGCTTCAGCTTCCTCGACCAGAACGCCGACAAGATCCAGGGCGCGTTGATCGGCGGCGTCGAGCCGAGTTTCGAGAACATCGCCGCCGGCGAGTACGGCATCTCCCGCTCGATGTACTTCTACGTCAAAAAGGAGCATGTCGGCGTGATCCCCGGCATCGCCGAATACGTCGCCGAGTTCACGAGCGAGAAGGCCTCGGGCGAAGAGGGCTACCTGACCGACAAGGGCCTGATCCCGCTGCCGGCCGCCGAGCGCAAGACGGTGCGCAGCGGAGCCATGAAGCTCGCCCCCTTGACCATGTAAACGGCATTCGTTTCCCGGCGGCCCGTGTGCGGGCCACCGGTTTCATTTAGGCCTTTCCTTGATGCGACATCCGACGCGAGTTCGCCCCCTGGGCCCGTGATGCAGATCCAGATCCTGTTCGCCACACTCGTCGCGCTTTCGGTCATCGGCTACCTCGCGGGCCGGAGCCGCGCGGTCGCGGCCGCCGCGGGCCGGACCCGGACGCTCCATTCGCTGCCCCGCTACCACGGCATCTACGTCGCGCTGTGGTGCGGGCTGCCGGCGCTGTTGGTGAGCGTGCTCTGGCTCGTCATCGAGCCACGTGTGGCCGAGTGGCTGTTGATGTCTCAGCTGCCGCCCGGCGCGCGCGAGTTGGCGCCCGACCGGCTCGCTCTGCTGCTTGCCGACATCAAGAACCTGGCTGCGGGCGACATCGTCAGCCGCGAGGTTGAACCCGCCCTGAGGAGGGCCAGCGAGGCTTACGCTTCGATACGGCGCACCAGCCAGACGGCGCTGTTGGTCGTCGGGCTCGCCCTCGCCCTGGCCGGCCTTGCCGTCGGCCGGCGGACCATATCGCCCTCGTTCAGAGCCCGCAACAAGGTCGAGCGGGTGGTCACCGTCGTCATGATCGCGGCCTCGCTGGTCGCCATCCTGACGACCGTCGGCATCGTGCTCTCCCTGCTGTTCGAGGCCTTGCGGTTCTTCGGCAAGGTCCCGGCCAGCGAGTTCCTGTTCGGGTTGCAGTGGAGCCCGCAGACCGCTCTGCGCGAAGATCAGGTCGGCGCCTCGGGCGCCTTCGGCGCGGTGCCGCTCTTCCTCGGCACTTTGCTCATCACGGCCATCGCCATGTGCGTCGCCGTGCCGATCGGCCTGTTCTCAGCGATTTACATGTCCGAATACGCAAGCCCCCGGTTCCGGGCGGCGATCAAACCGACACTGGAGATCCTGGCCGGCATTCCCACAGTGGTCTACGGCGTCTTCGCCGCGCTGACCATGGCACCGTTCTTCCGTGGCCTCGGCGAGAGCGCCGGCCTCGACGTCTCCTCCGAGTCGGCGCTGGCGGCCGGCGTGGTCATGGGCATCATGATCATCCCCTTCGTCTCCTCGCTGTCGGACGACGTGATGAACGCGGTGCCGCAGAGCCTGCGGGACGGCTCCTATGCGCTGGGCGCGACGAAGTCCGAGACCATCGCGCAGGTGGTCGTTCCGGCCGCCCTGCCGGGCATCGTCGGCAGCGTGCTCCTGGCGGTGAGCCGGGCGATCGGCGAAACCATGATCGTGGTCATGGCCGCGGGCCTGGCCGCCAACCTGACCATCAACCCGCTCGAGGCCGTGACCACGGTGACGGTTCAGATCGTGACCCTTTTGGTCGGCGACCAGGAGTTCGACAGCGCCAAGACGCTGGCCGCCTTCGCGCTCGGCCTCGCGCTGTTCGCCATCACGCTGGCGCTCAACGTCGTTGCGCTCCAGGTCGTGCGCAGATACCGGGAAAAGTATGACTGACGTTATCGCACCCGGTCCCGCTCGAAAGACGGACCTCTCGGCCAAGCGGCTCAAGCGCCGCTATGCCGCCGAGGCGCGGTTCCGGGCATACGGCCTGCTTGCGATCCTGGCCGCCGTCGCGGTCCTCGGGCTGCTTTTGAGCAGCGTCGTGATCCGGGGCTACACGGCCTTCACGCAGACCGAGATCGCGTTCGAGATCCACTTCGACCAGGAGGTGATCGATCCGGAGGGCAGCCGCGATCCGGCCACTTTGGCCCAAGGCGACTATCAACTGCTGGTCAAGCGCGCGCTCTACGAGCTGTTCCCCGAGGTCACCAAGCGGCGCGAGAAGCGCCGCCTTGCCGGCCTGGTCAGCAGCGGCGCCGGCTTCACCTTGCGCGCCATGGTGACGGACGATGCCGACTTGATCGGGCGCCGGCAAAAGGTATGGGTGAAGTCGTCGGACGACGTCGACAGCTTCGTCAAGGGCTTCATCGATCGCGACCTGCCCGCGGCGGACCGGCGTATCAAGGACGACGAGATCGCCTGGATCGATGCGCTCGCGAACCGGGGCGACGTGGCCACCCGTTTCAACAGCACGTTCTTCACCACCGGCGACTCGCGCGAGCCCGAGCAGGCTGGTATCCTCGGCGCGGCGGTCGGGTCCTTCTTGACCCTCGTCGTCACCCTGCTGCTCAGCTTTCCGCTCGGCGTGCTCGCGGCCGTCTATCTCGAGGAGTTCGCGCCGAAGAACAGGTGGACGGACCTGATCGAGGTCAACATCAACAACCTGGCCGCCGTGCCCTCGATCATCTTCGGCCTGCTCGGCCTGGCCGTTTTCCTGAACTTTATGGGGCTGCCGCGCTCGGCACCCCTGGTCGGGGGCATGGTGCTTGCACTCATGACCCTGCCGACGGTCATCATCGCCGCCCGGGCGGCGTTCGCCTCGGTTCCCCCCTCGATCCGCGAAGCGGCGCTCGGCATCGGTGCGTCCAAGCTGCAGACCGTGACGCACCACGTGCTCCCGCTGGCGCTTCCGGGCGTTCTGACCGGCACCATCATCGGCATGGCGCGGGCGCTGGGCGAGACGGCGCCGCTGCTGTTGATCGGCATGGTCGCCTTCGTGGTGGACATTCCGGGCAGCCTCAGCGACCCGGCCACCGTGCTGCCGGTGCAGATCTACATCTGGGTCGACAGTCCCGAACGGGCCTTCGTCGCCAAGACCGGCGCCGCTATCATGGTGTTGCTCGCGTTCCTGATCGCCATGAACGCGCTCGCCGTCGTGCTGCGCAAGCGCTTCGAGCGCCGCTGGTAGGAGAACCGGACCTTGGCCGCCGTCGAACGGATCGAACCCGGTGTGGTACCGGCTGTTGCACCCAAGATCGTCGTCCGTGACGTCAACGTCTTCTATGGCGACAAGCAGGCGCTGACGTCGGTGGACTTGGATATCTTCAGCAAGCAGGTGACCGCGCTGATCGGCCCCTCGGGCTGCGGCAAGTCGACCTTCATACGCTGTCTCAACCGGATGAACGACGTGATCGAGGGTTGCCGGGTCGAGGGCGAGATTACCTTGGAAAGCCAGGACATCTACGCCAAGGATCTGGACGTGGTCCAGCTGCGCGCGCGCGTCGGCATGGTCTTTCAGAAACCGAACCCCTTCCCGAAATCGGTCTTCGACAACGTGGCCTACGGGCCAAAGATCCACGGCTTGGCACAGAACAAGGCGGAACTGGAAGCTATCGTGCGGACCAGCCTCGAGCGCGCCGGCCTGTGGAAGGAGGTCAGCGACCGCCTGCACGAGCCGGGCACCGGCCTGTCCGGCGGCCAGCAGCAGCGCCTGTGCATCGCACGCGCGATCGCCGTCGATCCTGAGGTCATCCTCATGGACGAGCCCTGCTCGGCGCTCGATCCCATCGCCACCGCGAGGATCGAGGAGCTGATGGACGAGCTGCGCCAGAACTACACCATCGTGATCGTGACCCATTCCATGCAGCAAGCCGCCCGCGTCTCTCAGCGCACCGCTTTCTTTCACCTGGGCGCGCTGGTCGAGGTCGGCGAAACGGCGGAGATCTTCACCAACCCGCGCGACGAGCGGACGCGGGGTTACATCACCGGGCGCTTCGGCTGAGCCGGCGCGCGCCAAGGAGGAGCCAAGCGGTGTCTACGGCAAACGAACACATCGTCAAGTCCTTCGACGACGAACTGCAGCACCTGCGCGAGATCATTGTGCGCATGGGCGGCCTCGCCGAGGCCCAGCTCGCCAGCGCGGTCGAGGCGCTGGTCAAGCGCGACAGAGAGCTGGCCCGGCAGGTCATCGAAAAGGACGTCGAAATCGACGAGCTGGAACAGGACGTCGATACCTCGGCTATGCGCCTTCTGGCACTGCGCCAGCCCATGGCCGACGATCTGCGCGCGGTGATCTCCGCGCTCAGGATCGCAAGCGACCTGGAGCGCATCGGCGATTACGCCAAGAACATCGCCAAGCGCACCACGGTCCTCAGCCAGGTGCCGCCGATACGTCCGACCCACGCCGTGCCGCGCATGGCCCGGCAGGTGCAGGCGATCATCAAGGACACGCTGGATGCCTACGTGGACAGCGACGCGGAGAAGGCAGTCGCCGTCTGGCGCCGCGACGAGGAAGTCGACGAGATGTATACCAGCCTGTTCCGCGAGCTGCTCACCTATATGATGGAGGATCCGCGCAACATCACGCCGGCGACCCACCTCCTGTTCATCGCCAAGAACATCGAGCGCATGGGCGACCATGCGACCAACGTCGCCGAGCTCATCCATTTCCGGGTGACCGGTCGGCAGATCGAAGGCGGTCGCCCCAAGGGCGACACCTCTAGCTTCCAGCTGGTCACGCCGCCAGACGACGCAGAGGCCGGGGGCGGAGAGGGAGACGACGCCGAATGACTCCCCTGATCCTGATCGTCGAGGACGAGGCCGACCTGGTCACGCTGCTGCGCTACAACCTGGAGGGCGAGGGCTTCCGGGTTGCCGAGGCCGGCAATGGGGAGGAGGCGCTGGTCCTGGTCAAGGAGGAAACGCCCGATCTCATCCTGCTCGACTGGATGCTGCCGATGCTGTCGGGTATCGAGGTCTGCCGGCAGCTGCGTCGCCGACCCGAGACCGCCGAGGTGCCGATCATCATGCTGACGGCGCGCGGCGAGGAAGGCGACAGGATCCGCGGCCTGGAGTGCGGCGCGGACGACTACGTCACAAAACCCTTCTCACCCGCCGAGCTGATCGCCCGCGTGCGCGCGGTGCTGCGCCGCGCGCGGCCGGGCCTGGAC